>NZ_JBSGAW010000009.1:6626-243114 GCF_053600955.1 Streptomyces sp. NPDC004838
GACGTCGGAGTCACAGACGTCGGAGTCACAGACGTCGGAGTCACAGACGTCGGAGTCACAGACGTCGGAGTCACAGACGTCGGAGTCACAGACGTCGGAGTCACAGACGTCGTCGGAGCGAGAGTCAGAGACAGAGGCCGGCGGGGACGCTGTCTCGGCCACTGCCACGGCCAAGGACGGCCGCCCCTCCGACGACGCGAACGACGCAGCCGACTCAGACGACGCGGACAGCCCGGCGAGTGCTGGTACACCTGCCCGCGCTGGTGCCGGAACCGGGGTCACGGCCCTGGCCAAGACCCCGGACCAAGCGCCGGACCAGCCGACGCGGCCCCGCGCGACCAGCGGCCCGGTCCCCGGCGTCAAGCCCGCGTCCCGCCCGGACCCGGACCCGGACCCGCAATCCCCTCCAGACTCACAGTCTCCCTCAGACTCACAGTCCCCTCCGGAGCCGCAGCAACCGCCGAAGACCGCCGTCCCGCTCGTACAATCCGCCGCCACCATCGAGCCCAAGTCCGGCTCCGGGCTCGCGGCCGGGTCGAGGTTCGGGTCGGGGCCGTACTCCGCATCCGTATCAGGGCCGTACTCCGGGTCCGCGCGCGCGTCCGCGCCGGGGCACGAACTCACCCCGGAAGAGGCGTTCGACGCCCTGTACGAGTTCGCCGCGCCCTCACTCGTACGACAGACCTATCTACTGACCGGTCGGCGCGGTCTCTCGCACGAGGCCATGGAACGCGCCTTCCACCACGCCTGGCAGCACTGGCCCGACGTCGCCTGTGACCGGGACCCGGTGGGGTGGGTGCGGGCCGCCGCGTACGAACACGCCATGTCCCCCTGGCAGCGGCTGCGCCCCGCCCACCGCCATCCCGACAGTCCGCCCCTGGACGAGGCCAACCGGCAGCTGCTCAACGTGCTGCTCCGGCTGCCGCCTCCCTACCGCCGTACGGTGCTCCTCTACGACGGGCTGGGCCTGAGTCTGCCCGACACGGCCGCCGAGACCGAGGCGAGCACCCCGGCGACGGCGAACCGGGTGGTGCACGCACGCCAGGCCATCGCCGAGCGGCTGCCGCATCTGGACACGCCAGAGGCCCTGCACGAACATCTGGTCGCCCTCGCGGCGGCCGGTCCCGTGCCGCAGCCGACCCCGGCCGCGTCCGTGCGGACGAGCAGTGAGCGCCGGGCCTGGTTCTGGACGCGGTTCGCGCTCAGCACGACCGCGCTGATCGTCGGCGCCGCGGGCATCACCCTGGCGGTCGCGCCGACGAAGTACGCCCCCGAAGCGGTGCCGAGCCACCAGGTCGGCGGCGTACCGGGGCACGCCGGGCCGCAACCGCTGACGCAGCAGGACAAGAAACTGCGCGAGCTGCTCCGGTCGGAGCCGGTGAAGGGGCCGGAACGACTGGTGCCCGTCGTCCGGTAGCACCATCGGCCAGCACCATTCGGGGCTCTCGTAAGGTGCGGCTTGTGCAGCGGCTCTTCTTGCGGCCGTGCTCGCGAGCGGTGCTCATGGCGGCCGTTCGGTTCGGCAGGCGGTCGTCACGCGGGTGGGCCCGCGCCTCGGTTCCGAGGCGCGGGCCCACCCGCGTGCGTGACGCTCTCAGGCCGCCGGATCAGCCGCCCAGGATCGCCCTGGCCAGCTCGGCCGTCTCGGTCGGCGTCTTGCCGACCTTGACGCCCGCGGCCTCAAGGGCCTCCTTCTTCGCCTGCGCCGTGCCGGACGAACCGGACACGATCGCACCGGCGTGGCCCATGGTCTTGCCCTCGGGGGCGGTGAAGCCCGCGACGTAGCCGACCACCGGCTTGGTGACATTGGCCTTGATGAAGTCGGCCGCGCGCTCCTCGGCGTCGCCGCCGATCTCGCCGATCATCACGATCAGCTCGGTCTCCGGGTCGGCCTCGAAGGCCGCGAGCGCGTCGATGTGCGTGGTGCCGATGACCGGGTCGCCACCGATGCCGACGGCCGAGGAGAAGCCGATGTCACGCAGCTCGTACATCATCTGGTAGGTCAGCGTGCCCGACTTGGACACCAGACCGATGCGGCCGGGCTTGGTGATGTCTCCCGGGATGATGCCGGCGTTGGACTGGCCGGGGGTGATCAGGCCGGGGCAGTTCGGACCGACGATGCGGGTCTTGTTGCCCTTGCTGATGGCGTACGCCCAGAAGGCGGCCGAGTCGTGGACGGCGATGCCCTCGGTGATGACGACGGCCAGCGGGATCTCGGCGTCGATGGCCTCGATGACGGCGGCCTTGGCGAAGGCCGGGGGCACGAAGAGGACGGAGACGTCGGCTCCGGTCTCCTTCATCGCCTCGGCGACCGAACCGAAGACGGGTACCTCCGTGCCGTCGAAGTCGACGCTCGTACCGGCCTTGCGGGGGTTCACACCGCCGACGATGTTGGTGCCGTCGGCCAGCATCAGCTTGGTGTGCTTCATGCCCGTGGCACCGGTCATGCCCTGGACGATGACCTTGCTGTCCTTGGTCAGAAAGATAGCCATGGTGGTCCGAATCCCTTACTTCGCAGCCGCGGCGAGCTCGGCGGCCTTGTCAGCCGCGCCGTCCATCGTGTCCACGCGCTGCACGAGCGGGTGGTTGGCGTCGGAAAGGATCTTGCGACCCAGCTCCGCGTTGTTGCCGTCGAGGCGGACGACCAGGGGCTTGGTGACGTCCTCGCCCTTGGACTTCAGCAGTTCGAGGGCCTGCACGATGCCGTTGGCGACCTCGTCGCAGGCGGTGATGCCGCCGAAGACGTTGACGAAGACGGACTTGACGTCCGGGTCGCCGAGGATGATCTCCAGGCCGTTCGCCATGACCTCGGCGGAGGCGCCGCCGCCGATGTCGAGGAAGTTGGCGGGCTTCACGCCGTCGTGGGCCTCACCGGCGTACGCGACGACGTCCAGCGTGGACATGACCAGGCCCGCGCCGTTGCCGATGATGCCGACCTCGCCGTCGAGCTTGACGTAGTTGAGGTCCTTGGCCTTGGCGGCGGCCTCCAGCGGGTCGGCCGCGGCCTTGTCCTCGAGCGCCTCGTGCTCCGGCTGGCGGAAGTCGGCGTTCTCGTCGAGGGAGACCTTGCCGTCGAGGGCGATGACCCGGCCGTCGGCGACCTTGGCCAGCGGGTTGACCTCGATGAGGAGCGCGTCCTCGGCGATGAAGGTCTCCCACAGGGTCACCATGATGTCGGCGACCTGGTCGGCGACGTCGGCCGGGAACTTCGCGGCGGCGACGATCTCGGCGGCCTTCTCACGGGAGACGCCTTCGTTGGCGTCGACCGGGATCTTCGCGAGGGCCTCGGGCTTGGTGGCCGCGACCTCCTCGATGTCCATGCCGCCCTCGACGGAGGCCATGGCCAGGAAGGTGCGGTTGGTCCGGTCGAGGAGGTACGAGACGTAGTACTCCTCGGCGATGTCGGGCGCGGTCTCCGCGAGCATGACCCGGTGGACCGTGTGGCCCTTGATGTCCATGCCCAGGATCTGGCCGGCCTTCTCGACCGCGTCATCCGGGGAGGAGGCGAGCTTCACGCCGCCGGCCTTGCCACGGCCGCCGACCTTCACCTGCGCCTTGACGACCGACTTGCCGCCCAGTCGCTCCGTCACCTCGCGCGCCGCCTCAGGCGTGTCGATGACTTCACCGGCCAGCACCGGTACACCGTGCTTGGCGAAGAGGTCCCTCGCCTGGTACTCGAACAGGTCCACGCGCGTCCGTCCCTTTTTCTGATGATCGCGGTTCGTTGTCTGCGTGGGCGTGCCGCGGAGGGCAACGTGACTGCGATGTCACAAGGGAGGCGCACACGGTGTCCGGGCACGCGGCATGTCCGTCTCGCAGGTTATCCCCGTGGAACGTGGCTCCCTAAATCCCAGCCCTTGCCCGGGTGGTGAGAACAGTCACAGATCGCACACCAGGCCATGTCGCGATGGGCTGCGGACCGCCCCCGCCCGCCCCGTGATCAGCACCCCCACCAGCGGCTTCTCTCATCTCCGGATCACGGAGTCACCGGTCCGGAGCCGTGGCCGGGTCATGGCCGGGCCGGGTCGGGGTCACGGCCGGGGTGGGGGTCGGGGCGGCTCCCGTCAGGGGCGGAGGCGGGTCCGGGGCGGCCGGGTCGGAAGGTCCGCTGAGGCCGGGCCGGGTCAGGACGTCGCCGGGTCGGGTATCGGCAGCGGACGCTTCTCGATCGCCGCCGCCATGACGTCCGGGAAGAGGTCCGGCGTACAGGCGAAGGCGGGCGCTCCCAGTGCGGCGAGCGCCGCGGCGTGCTCGCGGTCGTACGCCGGGGTGCCCTCGTCCGAGAGCGCCAGCAGCGCCACGAACTGCACGCCCGAAGCCTTCATCGCCGCCACCCGCTTGAGCATCTCGTCACGGATCCCGCCCTCGTACAGATCGCTGATCAGTACGACCACGGTGTCGGCGGGACGGGTGATCTGGGACTGGCAGTACGCCAGGGCCCGGTTGATGTCCGTACCGCCGCCGAGCTGGGTGCCGAAGAGGACGTCCACCGGGTCGTCGAGCTGGTCGGTGAGGTCGACCACGGCGGTGTCGAAGACGACGAGCCTGGTGGCGATGGAGCGCATGGAGGCGAGGACCGCGCCGAAGACGGAGGCGTAGACGACGGAAGCCGCCATGGACCCCGACTGGTCGATGCAGAGCACCACCTCCTTCTTCACCGACTGGGACGCACGCCCGTATCCGATGAGCCGCTCGGGGACGACGGTGTCGAACTCGGGGAGGTAGTTCTTGAGATTGGCCCGGATCGTGCGGTCCCAGTCGATGTCCCGATGGCGCGGGCGGCTGATCCTCGCCGAACGGTCGAGCGCCCCCGTCAGCGTCGACCTGGTCCGGGTGGCCAGCCGCTTCTCCAGATCGTCGACGACCTTCCGTACGACGGCCCTGGCCGTCTCCTTGGTGGTCTCGGGCATCGCCTTGTTGAGGGAGAGCAGGGTGCCGACCAGATGGACGTCCGCCTCGACGGCCTCCAGCATCTCCGGCTCCAGGAGCAGCGTCGACAGTCCGAGCCGGTCGATGGCGTCACGCTGCATGACCTGGACGACGGAGCTGGGGAAGTACGTGCGGATGTCACCGAGCCAGCGGGCGACGGAGGGCGCGGACGCGCCGAGCCCTGCCGAGCGGTTCTTCCTGGTGTTCCCGGCGCTGCCGCCGGGGCCCCGGCCGGTGCCTGAGCCGCCCTTGCCGTCGCCGTTTCCGTAGAGCGCGGCGAGCGCGCTGTCCATGGCCGCGTCCCTCCCGCCGAGGGAGCAGCCGGTGCCGTCGGCCGCCCCGCCGCCGAGGACGAGCCGCCACCGGCGCAGCCTCTCGTCGGCGCCTGTCCCCCCGTCCGCGCCCGTCCGCCCGGCCTGGGTCCGCTCGTCCCCGCCCGTCCGCCCGGCATCTGTCCGCTCGTCGTCGTGGCGCGGCCGGGGCCGGTCCCGCGTCTCCGTGCCGGCCGCCGTCCCGGTGCCGGGGCTCTCGTGTGCCGTCGTCGTGCTCATCGTCCCGCCCCCGCCAGATTGTTCGTACGGGCACTGTCGCCGCTGCGTGCACCGGTGTCGGTGCTTGTGCCCATGCCGTTGTGCGTGCCCATGCCGGTATCGGTGCGCTTGCCCGCGCGTATGCCCCCGCCCGCGTCTATGCCTGTGCTCGCGCCCGCGCCCGTGCCTGTGCCATCGGTGCCGAGGAGCAGCCGGAGTACCGGGAGCACGGCGTCCGCGCGCCGCTCGTCGAGGCCGGGGCCGAAACCGGGCAGCGCTCCCCCGATGGCCGCCCCGCCGCCCGGTGCCGCCACCGGGCCGCGCCGGACCAGCTCGCCCAGAGTGCGGCGCACCCCCGGTTCGTACGCGGAGAAGGTGCGGCGCAGCAGCGGCAGCACATCGGTGAACGCCTCCGGCGGCACGCCTGTCAGCCAGGCGTCGACCAGACCGAGCAGACGCTCGTCGTGGACCAGGAGCAGTCCGCCGCCGGACGCGCCGCCGACGAAGCCCTCGATCCACGCGGCCGACTCGGTGGGCGGGGTCCCGGGCGACAAGGCGAGGCTCATCAGCCGGGCGGCCCCGTCCTCCGTCAGCCGTCCGTCGTCGAGGAGGAGGCGGGCGGCCCGGCCCCGGATCACTCCGGCCACGGTGTCGCGGGCGGCGAGCCGGTGCAGTGCGGCTTCCCAGCGCCCGGCCAGCTCCCCGGCGGTCGGCAGCAGCCCTATAGCGGTGTGAACGGCGTCCAGGTGGCGGCGCATCGCGTCCGCCCCTTCGGCGTCGAGCCCGGTGCACGCGGGCGGCAGGCCGACGCAGACGCGCTCGGCGATACCGCTCGCGACCTCGGCGAGGGCGGCGGTGTCCGTGGATCTCACATCCCCGTACCGCAGGGAGCGGGCGAGGGCGGGCAGGGCCTCGGCGAGCCGGCCGACGTCCGTGTCGAGCGCGGCGCGGTCGGCGAGGGCGCGCATCACGACGGGGAGCGCGTCGGTCAGTCCGGCCGGCAGGCACTGCTCGGCGAGCGAGGTGACCTCGGCGAGGGCGGTGGCGGCGAGGGCCTGGTGCTCGGCCTTGGCCGTGGCGGCGGAGAGAACCGTGGTGCCCCACACCCCGGCTTCGGCGACCCGCACGAACAGCTCGGGCTCCCAGCGCAGCCGCCAGCTCTCCCGGAATGTGCCCGTGCTGCCGCGTCCCGCGACCGGCTCGCCCCAGCCGATGGAGAGCAGCCGCAGCCGGTGCAGCAGCCTGCTCTTCGCCGCGTCGGTCTCCTTGCGCAGATCCAGTTCCAGCTCGCGCTCCAGCGCCTCGGGCCTGAGCCGCAGGCCGCGCAGCGTGCGGTTCAGGTCCCGCTGCAACGGCACGGCGGGTGCCGTGTCGGGCACTTCACCGAGGACGTCCCCGACGACGAGCCGGTCGCGGACGAGATCCAGCGGCACATCGGAGCCGTCGCACATCACGGCCCGTACGGCGTCGGTCGTCTCGCTCAGCCCGGCGAGAGGGCGTCCGCGCATCACGGCCAGCGTCTCGGCGAGCCGGACGGCTTCGATGACGTGGGCCGACGACACGATCCGGTCCTCGTCCCGGAGCAGCCCCGCGACCTTGGTCATCCATCGTTCGATCGGCCGGTCCCGTGCCTGGAAGAGATGCCCGTACCAGCCGGGCGAGTCGATCCCCGCGCCGTATCCGCTGCGCCGGGCGAGCCTGCGGTGGGTCCAGGGCACCCAGGTCATCTCGACCTTGATCTTGGGCAATCCCTTGAGGAGCCCCTTGTCGGCGGAGACGGTGGCCTTCTCCGCCAGCGCGGGCACATGCCAGGCCCCGCAGACGACGGCGACATCGTCCCCGAACTCCTTGCGGGCGGCCCGCAGCTGGAGCCGCATATACGCCTCGCGGGCCAGATCCCGCTCATGCCCGCCGTGCCCGTACATCGCGCGGAGCGCGGTCATGGCTTCCCCGAGCGCGATGAACGGCTCGTACGCGTCGCTCCGGCCCCCGTCCTCCCCGCCGCCCTCGCCGTCCCCGTCGGCCGGGTCGCTCCGGTCGGTCGCCCGGCCCTGGCCGCCCAGGTCGCCACGGGTGTCCGTACCCCGGTGCTCGATGACGTCCTCCCACCATCGCTCGGGATCGTCGTAGCCGGCGATCCCGGCGAGCACGGCGATGGGGTCGATCCGCAGCTCCGCGCCACCGGAGGCGTCCACGTCGTGCGCGCCGTGCGGGAGGTCGGTGTCATCCGTTCCGTCCGCGCCGGTGTCAGGGTCTCGGGGCCGCGCGCCCGCGTCCGGACCCGGCTCCTGCGGGTGTCGCCCGGTCTCGGGCTCGACGGCGGCTCCGGGCGGCCGGGCGCCGGGGACCGCGTCCCACTCGGGATCGCCGACCGCGCTCGGGCCGGACGGCTCGGCGTCCGGCGGTCCGGGCGCCGCGTCGGGCCGATGTGTCCCCTCGGGCGCCGGACCCGTCGGCGGACCGTCCACCGCGGCACGGCCGGTCGGAGCGCGGTCGACGGGAGGATGGTCGGCCAGGGCACCGTCGGCCGGATGGGGATCGGCCGGCGCGCGGTCGGCCGCGTCCGGGGCCGCCACCGCCTCGTCCGCCGCCGCCCAGGCCAGCGAGTAGGCCGCGGGCAGGTCGATGAAACGCACGGGGACGCCCTGCCCCGACGCCCAGCGGATGGCCACCCACTCCGGGGAGAACTCGGCCAGCGGCCAGAACGCGGCCCGGCCGGGGTCGTCCACCGCGTGGGCCAGCAGGGCGACCGGTGGACGCATCTGCTCGTCCGAGGCGAGCGGGAGCAGCGCGTCGCCCTCGGGCGGGCCCTCGATCAGGACGATACGGGGCCGTGCCGCCTCCAGCGCGGCCAGGACCGCGCGCGCCGAACCCGGCCCGTGGTGGCGGATGCCGAGGAGCAGGGGGCCTGTCATGCGCTCACCTCACGGCAGGCGCGGTAGAAGTCCTTCCAGCCGTCGCGCTCGCGGACCACCGTCTCCAGATACTCCTGCCATACGACACGGTCGGCGGCCGGATCCCGGACGACCGCGCCGAGGATTCCCGCCGCGACGTCGCCGGGTCGGAGCACACCGTCGCCGAAGTGGGCGGCGAGGGCGAGCCCGCCCGTCACGACGGAGATCGCCTCGGCGGTCGAGAGCGTGCCGGACGGCGACTTGAGCTTGGTACGGCCGTCGGCCGAGACGCCTTCCCGCAGCTCCCGGAAGACCGTGACCACGCGGCGGATCTCCTCAAGGCCCTCGGGCGCGGCGGGCAGATCGAGCGAGCGCCCGATCTGGTCGACGCGCCGGGACACGATGCCGACCTCCGCTTCGGGTGTCGCGGGCAGCGGCAGCACCACGGTGTTGAACCGGCGGCGCAGCGCGCTGGAGAGGTCGTTGACCCCTCGGTCGCGGTCATTGGCCGTGGCGATGAGGTTGAAGCCGCGGACCGCCTGTACTTCCTGGCCCAGCTCCGGCACCGGGAGGGTCTTCTCGGAGAGGATCGTGATGAGCGAGTCCTGCACGTCCGCGGGGATACGGGTCAGCTCCTCGACCCTCGCCGTCATGCCGTCGGACATGGCGCGCATGACGGGGCTGGGGACGAGCGCGTCGCGGCTCGGGCCGTGGGCGAGCAACTGCGCGTAGTTCCACCCGTATCGGATCGCCTCCTCCGGGGTGCCGGCGGTGCCCTGCACGAGCAGGGTGGAGTCACCGCTGACGGCTGCGGCCAGATGCTCGGACACCCAGGTCTTGGCGGTGCCGGGGACGCCGAGCAGCAGGAGCGCGCGGTCGGTGGCGAGGGTGGTGACGGCGACCTCGACGATCCGGCGCGGTCCCACGTACTTCGGTGTGATCACCGTGTCCGTGCCCGGGAGCGGGCCGCCGAGGAGATAGAGGGCGACGGCCCACGGCGACAGCCGCCAGCCGGTCGGGCGCGGCCGGTCGTCGGCCGCGGCGAGTGCCTTCAGCTCGTCGGCGAAGGCGTCTTCCGCGTGCGGTCGCAGAGCCTCGGCGGGCGTCGCCGAGACCGATTCGGACATGGTCATGATTCCCCCTCCAGATCGTTCGACCCGATGTGGTTCCCACCCTGCACCACGCCACTGACAATGGGTCATCTCCGCAGGTCAGAGCGATTGTCAGTGGTGGCGCGTAACGTCGTCGGCATGAATCAGCAGGGGGTGCGCTGGTCGTCGGAACAGGTGCTGGCACTGGCTCCTGACGATGCGTCACGCAGAGCGGGAAGCAGACTCGGCACGGCGGCGCCGTGGGCCGAGGCGGGCAGCAGCGGCGCGGGCGCCGTGTGGGGTCTGTGCAAGGGCAGTGGGAGCAAGCCGTATCAGACGGTCGTCGACACGGCGGGCCCGGCGTACAAGTGCAGTTGCCCGAGCCGGAAGTTCCCGTGCAAGCACGCGCTGGGGCTGCTGTTGCTCTGGGCGGCGGACGAGGAAGCGGTGCGGGCGGGCACGGCGCCGGCCTGGGCCGACGAGTGGTTGGAGGGGCGTCGCAGGCGTACGGAGAACGAGCAGGGCGAGGCGGGCGGCGGACGGCCCGCGAAGACGGCCGACCCCGAGGCGGCCAGGCGCAGAGCGGAGCGAAGGTCAGGGCGGATCACCGCGGGGGCGACCGAGCTGGAGCAGCGGCTGAGGGATCTGGTGCGCGGCGGGCTGGCGACGGCAGAGCAGGCGGGGTACGGGCTGTGGGAGGAGACCGCGGCCCGCATGGTCGACGCGCAGGCGCCGGGACTGGCGGCGCGGGTACGGGAGTTGGGGGCGATTTGCGGGTCGGGTCCGGGCTGGCCGGTGCGGTTGCTGGAGGAGTGCGCGCTGATCCATCTGCTGGACTCGGCCTGGCTGGGGCTGGAGCGGCTTCCGGAGCCGCTGGCCGCGACCGTCCGGACCAGGGTCGGGTTCACCGTGCCCGTCGAGGGCCCGCCGGTGCGGGACCACTGGCTGATCCTCGCTCAGTACGACTCGTCCGAAGGGAAGATCGTCACACGCCGTATATGGCTGCACGGGCGGGAGTCCGGGCGGACCGCGCTGCTGCTGTCCTTCGGGGCCGCGGGCCGGGCACCGCAACTGGCGCTGCCCGTGGGGATGACGGTCGAGGCCGAGCTGACCCCCTATCCGGGCGCGGGGCAGCTCCGGGCGGACCTGGGTGAGCTGATGGGAGGGCCGGTTCCGATCGCCGGCCCGCCGCGCGGCAGGCCGGTCGCGGCGGCGCTCGACGCGTACGGGCGGGCCCTGCGCGACGATCCCTGGCTGGACTCCTGGCCGGTGACGCTGTCGGACGTGATACCCGTTCCCGTCCCGGACGGCACGGGCGGGACGGGCATGGGCGCGGGCGGATGGCAGTTGGCGGACGCCCGCGGCGGAGCCGCGCTGCCCATCGCGCCCGCCGCTCTCTCCCGCCCCGGACTGTGGAAGCTCGCGGCGGTGTCCGGGGGCGGGCCGGTCACCGTGTTCGGGGAGTGCGGGCATCAGGGTGTGACGCCGCTCGCCGTCTGGGCGGCCGGTGCCCGACCCGAGACGGTCCCCCTGATCTGAGCAATCTGATCTGCGAACGCGACGGAGGACGCCATGACCAGCATCACCAACGCCTCACTGTGGGAAGAGCTGATGACCTCGGCCCTTCTCGGCACGGACCGCCGCACACCGCCGGGCGCGGTCATGACACCGGGCGGGGACGCTCCCGGCGCGCTGTTGGACGCGGCGGCGCTCCACACCGTACGGCGCAGGGCCGGGGCGCTTCCCGCGCCCGCGGCGGCGCGGCCGGAGCCCGCGCCGCACGACGGCCGGCCGGGGCTGCCCGCGTCGGCGCGAGCGCGGCTGGCCCAGTTGCTGGCAGACCGGGCCGCCCCGGCGTCCAGTGGACGCCGGGGTTCGGCCCCCGATCTGACGGAGTTGCTGCCCCAGTGGCTGGCCGCGGCCAATGAGCACGCCTATCAGGCTCCGCCGTCCCTGCTGCCCGCGCTGCTGGACGCGGCGCGGGCGCGTACGGACCTCCGGCCGCAGGCGCTCGCCTTCGCCGGGGCGCGCGGACTGTGGCTCGCCCGGTTCAACCCCGAGTGGAAGTTCGCGCTGCGCGGCTCGGCGGGCGGCGGTGCGCTCCTTCCCGACCCGGCCGACGCGGAGGCGGTCCAGAGGCTGTGGGAGGAGGGGCTGTTCGCCGAGCGGGTCGCTCTGCTGGGCGCGGTCCGGGCGCGGGACGCCGGCCGGGCGCTGGCGCTCCTGTCGGGGACCTGGGCGACGGAGCGCGCCGAGGACCGGCTGATGTTCCTCGACTCCTTGCGCACGGGACTGTCCGCCGCGGACGAGCCCTTCCTGGAGCGGGCGCTCACCGACCGCAGCCGCAATGTCCGCGCGACGGCGGCGGAACTGCTCTCCGCGCTGCCCGGCTCGGCGCTCGCCGGACGGATGGCGGCTCGGGCGGCGGCCTGTCTGCGGCCGGAGCGGACCGCCGAGGGGACGGTGGCCGCCGTCCGCGCGCCCCGCGCATGCGATGAGGCCATGCAGCGGGACGGCGTCGTCCCGTCCCCTCCCACCGGCCGGGGCGAGCGTTCGTGGTGGCTGGGCCAGTTGGTGGAGGCGGCCCCGCTCTCCGTCTGGGCCGGCCGGTTCGGCGGGCGTACCGCCGGGGAGATCGTCGCGCTTCCGGTCGCGGACGGCTGGCGGGACGAACTCCACGCCGCCTGGTGCCGCGCGGCGGTGCGCCAGCGGAACGCCGAGTGGTCCCGCGCCCTGCTCGGCGCCCCCGGACTGCCGCCCGAGGTGGGCCCCGGCACCTCGTCGCTGGCCGAGCGCGCCAAGCTGCTCGCCACGCTCCCGGAGGAGGAGCGGGCGGTATGGGTCGCGGAGTTCATAGCGGCGCACGGCCTGTCGGAGGCGTTCCAGCTGCTGGGGGTCTGCGCGGTGCCCTGGGCGGAGCCTCTGGGCCGTTCCGTGGTCGACGCTCTCGACATAGCCCGCGAGGCGGGCAGCTACCCGTGGAGCTTCAGCGGCGTGATGGGACTCGCCGAACGCTGCCTGTCCCCCTCGGAGGCCAGGCGTCTCGACCTTCTGACGGCGACGCCCGACGAGGAGGAGGACGCCTCTCCCGGTGCGGGCGGCTACTGGTCGGAGGCGTTCCAGCGGCTGGTGTCGACACTGCGCCTGCGGGAGGCCATGTACCGCGAACTGGAGGAGCCCGCCACCGCGCCGGCGCCGTGACCCGAGCCCGACGGCTCGACACCGGGATCCCCAGGAACTTCGACGAGCCGCTCGACGGCTGGTTCACCCACCTGGCCTGGAGCATCGACCTGCGACTGTCGGGCCCCTTCGTCCGCGCCAGCGAGCGGCGCTCCGACTGCCAACGCCGACTGGCGAAGCTGGCGGCGCAGCTCACCGAGGATGGCAAGGCCGTGACAGCGCATGCCCTGGAAGTCACGGTGATCCCGCCGATCAAGGGTGGCCCTCAGTACGACTCGGCACTGCTCGTTCACTCCGGTGAGCCCTTGACGGACACGCTCATCGAGCGCGTCCGGGAGCTCGGCCTTCCCTCCCCGAAGCTCGCCCTGACCGCACGGAACTCGGGCAGGTTCGGCGACACCGAAGGGCGGGGCGGCGAGATCCTGCTGAACCACTTCGCCGGATCCACCACGCCCCCGAAGGCCGTGGACGCCTGGAAGTCAGTGTCGGAGTGGTACGCGAACAGGCTCGGCGTCGACAACTCGACGCTGCTCGAGTTCACGCCGGACGCGCCGTTCCTGATCATGAACTACGCCCGGCTGCCCGGAAAAGTTGTTCCGTTTCTCGCGGGCCAGCTCACCCGCCCGAGCTTCTACAGCGTCGTGCGCCGGCAATTGCACGAGGCGGGCATTTCCCCGTTCCCGCTGTTCGCCAGGAGGCTGGACGCATGACCACGTCCCCGCAGACCAGTGAGCTGCTTCTGCTGGCTCTCCGGCGACTCCGCACCGATCTGGCGAGCTACGACCGCGCCGTCGCCGACGCCGCGCGCCTCAAGGAGAGCGACCTCACCGTGCTGGAAGTGCTCCACCGTGAGGGGCCGCGGACGCCGACCGCGTTGGCACGGAGAACGAGCACCCATCTGGCGACGATGACCGGTGTGCTGACCCGGTTGGAGAAGGAGGGATGGATCGAACGACACCCCGACGCCACCGACCGTCGTTCGATCCGCATCCACGCCACCAGCGTCGAGCGGTTCAAGGCGCTCTACGCCGACGGCATCGAGCGCTTGGACGCACTGTTCCAGGGATGGACCGCTGAGCAGGCGCAGGCTTTCCTGAGCGCGGCCGACGACATCAGCCAGGCCATGGAGGCCCTGGCCACCACTCCGACGGACCAGCCCGATCGCTGAGACCGGAGCGGACGCGGGCCCCGGCCCGTCACCGCACACCAGTCACCGGCCGGGCTCGTCAGGACGGCGTCGCCCGGCCCCCTCACAGCCCGGACGCCCGGACGCACCCCGGCCGGAGGCCCGCTTACGCGGACGGCGCGAACGGCGAAGCCGCCGGGCCGCCAGGGACGGAAGCAGCCGGGCCCCTCAGCGCCCGGCGTCGCTTCCGTACAGGCATCCGCACAGGCATCCGCACAGGTGTCCGTACAGGTGGGTGAAGATCAGGCCCCGGCCGGCTGGCGCACGTTCGCGTTAACCCAGTCGACGATGGACGCCGTCGTCGCCCCCGGAGTGAAGATCTCCGCGACGCCCTTCTCCTTCAGGGGCGGGATGTCGGCCTCGGGGATGATGCCGCCGCCGAACACCTTGATGTCCTCCGCGTCCCGATCCCTGAGAAGTTCGAGGACCTTCGCGAAGAGGGTGTTGTGAGCACCCGAGAGGATGGAGAGGCCGATCGCGTCGGCGTCCTCCTGGATCGCGGTGTCGACGATCTGCTCCGGGGTCTGATGGAGACCGGTGTAGATGACCTCCATGCCCGCGTCCCGCAGAGCCCGCGCGATCACCTTGGCTCCGCGATCGTGCCCGTCGAGACCCGGCTTGGCCACCACTACGCGGATAGGACCGGTCACACCCATCTCTGCCTCCACACCACTGTCTCCGCCACGAGTGAACGATCGTTATCTACAGCATCCCGCACCCGGCCGTTTCGCGGTGGCCGGGGAGGGGGAAATCACACATGGGACAAGTTCGCTATGCGTCACCCCCGCATCATGTGGCACACCGGCCACAGCGGAGGTGATCGCGAGGGAGCCGCTTCGGGGCCGTTCCACCGGGCCGTGAGCCGCACGGCACGGGAGTGCGGTCCACTCTGATGGCCGGGCCGCCGCCGAGAGTCGGCAGCGGGCCGGAGGGCGAAGGGGCTCCGCAAGGGCACATGGGGACAGAGTCGTCGCCTGTGTGCCGTACGGAGGTCGGCCCATGAAGGTTCTGCCTTTCCTTCCCCCGAGTCTGAGCCCCGTGGGCATGCTCACCGCGAGTCTGCAGACCGTGCGACAGCTGCAAACCCTCTGTGATCTCCGCGTCGATCTCCGCGTACCGGCCGTGGTGCTGCGCGCCACGGCCCTTGAGCTGGCGATCCTCGCGGGACATCTGCTGCTCTACCCCTCCGGCCTCATCCAGGAGCGGCCCGCACCCGACCATCCGGACCCCGGACCGGACCTGGCCCCGGGCCTGGGGCGGACCATGGGCCCGGCCCTGCCCCCGGACGCACGCGCCGCAGAAGCGCCGGGCGCGGAGACATCCGGCGCTGAGGCTCCCGCCCCGCCCACCGCTCTGCCCCTCGGGAGCCCGGACCACCCGCCCGTCGTCCTCCTCCACGGCTTCGCCGACAACCGCTCCGTCTTCGTCCTGCTGCGCCGGTCCCTCGCCCGCAGCGGCTGGCACCATCTGGAGTGCCTGAACTACTCCCCGCTGACATGCGACATCCGAGCCGCCGCCGAGCTGCTGGGACGGCATATCGAGGAGATCTGCGCCCGCACCGGGCGGCGTGAGGTGGACATCGTCGGCCACAGCCTCGGCGGCCTGATCGCCCGCTACTACGCACAGTGCCTCGGCGGCGACCTACGGGTACGGACGCTCGTCACCCTCGGCACACCCCACTCCGGCACGACCGTCGCCCCGCTCGCGAGCGCGCACCCGATCGTGCGCCAGATGCGCCCCGGCTCGGACTTCATCGAGGAGCTGCGAGACCCCGCCCCCGGTTGCCGGACCCGCTTCGTCAGCTTCTGGAGCGATCTCGACCAGCTGATGACCCCGGTCGAGTCGGCACGGGTCGACCATCCGGATCTCCTCACGGAGAATGTGCGGGTCAGCGGGATCGGCCATCTCGCCCTGCCCGTGCACCCCGCTGTCGCCGCCCGCATCCGCGAGTCGCTGGAGGCCAGCGAGTTCCCGGCGAAGAGCGAGGGAGCCGTCTCGGTCGCTTGAACGACCGAATGCCTGGCCCAGAACCTCACGGCCGGTCACGAATCATCGAACGCGTTTCGAACATACGGCCAAAGCTCTGCCTCGGCTCCCCGAAAGACGCTCGAATGCCCGTTTCCTGAACGGGCAAAACCTGCGGAAGATTGTCGCCGTCGCATACCGCCGGGTACAGTCGCGCCACTGGTTCCCCTCTGGGACCCGTCTGCTCCATGGCCCCAGAATCCAGGTCCTGCTGCCGAGGCGAGAGAGAAGTTGGTGAACGACCAGCACGCCCACGCCGGGTACGTCGGCCACGACAGTTACCCCACAGGCAGCTTTGGCACCGATCCGCTCTTCGGTGCTCTCCCTGGCGACCAGGGGGGTTACGAGACCGGCCACAGCGGTCAGTACGACTCGACCCAGTGGGACACCGGAACTCACGGAACCACCGGCTACGACATGTACGGCGCGCCCGAGCCGGCACACCAGCCTCACGAGGTGCATGAGGCGCACGGAACTTTGCGGACCGAGCAGGCGCAGGGTTTCGCCCCGTACGACGCGACGGGCCAGTGGGACGCCTCCGCCTGGAACCAGTCGACCGAGACCGGCCGGTTCGAGACCGCGGCGGCCACCTTCTCGTACGACGCCACCGGGCAGTGGGCGGCGCCCGCCTTCGAGACCGGGACCTATGACGCCACGGCCTGGAACGCCGACGGCGCGGATCCCCTCCCCCTCGTACCTCAGCAGTACACGCCCGAGCAGGAGCTGGGCGGTTACGGCGGCGTGGCTGAGGCCGACGACTTCCCCGCCGAGTTCGCCTCGGGAACCCACTCGGGAACCCAGGAGTTCGGTCCCGAGCTGATGCGGGAACTCGACCAGCAGCTCGGCGCGGACACGCCCGAGTACACGGACGCTCACGAGTACGCGGAGACGCCCGAGTTCGCCGGGGCCTCCGAGTACCAGGTCCCCGACTTCGGCACCTCGGGTTACGGGACCGAGGAGCCTCACCACCAGGCGTACGGGACCGAGCCCGCCGACACCGGTACGACCGCCGAAGGGGTCGCCGAAGCCGCCGCGGCCCCGGCCCTCGGCTCGCCCGGCGAGCACGACGGATCCGGCGACCCCGACAGCCTCGGCGACCTCGACAACCTCACCGGTGCCGACGGTCTCGGGCCCGGCCGGGAACACGGGCTTCTCACCGGTGCCGCCCCCGTAGCCCCTCGCCCGGTCCGCCGTGCCGGCAGCGGCGGTGGCCGCGGCCGTCGCCGCACTCCCGCGAAGCGCTCCGCGCTCCTCACGGTCGCCGTGCCCTCCGCCTGTGTCATGGGCGTCGCGGGCATCGCCGCCGCCTCCGTCGGAGGTCTCGGCGGCGAGACCAAGCAGGAGACGACCAAGCTGGCCGCCGCCGACGCGCCCTCTGTGAAGGCTGCGTCGGCCAACAGCAAGCTGGACACCCAGCTCGCCGCGCTCAGCGCCGAGGCCCGTGACTTCGGCGATCGCGCCTCCCGCACCCAGGAGCGCATCGATCTGAAGGCGCGCCAGAAGGCGGAGCGCCAGAAGCGCGAGGAAGAGGCCAAACGGCGCGAGCTGCTGCGCCCCAAGTTCGCGCTGCCGGTGAAGCAGAAGGGCCTCAGCACCTACTACGGCCAGTCCGGCGTCAACTGGATGGCCCTCCACACCGGTATCGACTTCCCGGTGTCGTACGGCTCCGAGGTGATGGCGGCCACCGACGGCACCGTCCGTACGCAGTTCAACAGCGCCTACGGAAACATGGTCATCGTGACCGCGCCCGACGGCACCGAGACCTGGTACTGCCATCTGGCGAGCGCCAAGGTCCGCTCCGGCAAGGTCAAGGCCGGTGACGTCATCGCGTACTCCGGGAACTCCGGCAACTCCACCGGCCCCCACCTCCACTTCGAGGTCCGGCCGGGCGGCGGTTCGACGATCAACCCGCTGACCTGGCTCCAGAGCCACGGTCTCAGCCCGGTCTGATCACAGTCCCATCTGAATCACAGTCCTATCTGATCACAGCCCGGTCCGAACAGAACCCGGTCCGAACAGAACCCGGTCCGGTCGCAACCCGCCTACGTCGAGCCCGGTCGATCCACGACCGGGCCGGTCACGCTCCGTCCGGGGACGCCCGGCCCGGTCAGAGCTTCTGGACGGGCGCGTACCTCAGCAGCAGCCGCTTGGGCTTGGCGTCCCCGAAGTCGATCGTCGCCTGCGCGTCCGCGCCCAGCCCGTTCACCTCCACCACGGTCCCCAGACCGAACTGGTCGTGGGTGACCCGGTCGCCGACCGCCAGCGACACCACCGGCTTGTCGGTCACCGCCCCGCGCCGGGTGGCGAATCCGGACGCACCGGACGCACCGGAGGAGCGGCGTGTCGAGGAGGACGGCATCGAGGGCAGTCGTGAGCCGAGACCGGTCGTCGGGCCCGCGGGCGCGGCCATCGGCCCCGTACGCTTCCAGTCCAGATGCCGGCCCGGAATCTCCTCCAGGAACCGCGACGGCGGGTTGTACGCGGGCTGCCCCCAGGCGCTCCGCATGGTCGACCGCGTCAGATAGAGCCGCTCGCGGGCACGGGTGATGCCGACATACGCGAGCCGGCGCTCCTCCTCCAGCTCCTTCGTCTGGCCGAGTGCGCGCATATGCGGGAAGACGCCGTCCTCCATGCCGGTCAGGAACACCACCGGGAACTCAAGGCCCTTGGCGGTGTGGAGGGTCATCAGGGTGATGACCCCGGAGCCCTCCTCGTCCTCGTCCGGGATCTGGTCGGAGTCGGCGACGAGCGCGACCTGCTCCAGGAACTCGGCGAGCGTGCCCGCGCCTTCCTCCTCGCCCCGCGCCTGCTCGAACTCCAGGGCCACCGACGCCAGTTCCTGGAGGTTCTCGATACGGGTCTCGTCCTGCGGGTCGGTCGAAGCCTGCAACTCGGCGAGATAGCCGGTCCGCTCCAGGACCGCCTCCAGGACCACGGCGGGTCCCGCGCCGGAGTCGACGATCGTCCGCAGCTCCTCCATCAGCACGTTGAACCGCTTGACCGCGTTGGCGGAACGGGCCGCCATCCCGTACGCCTCGTCCACGCGCCGCAGCGCCTGCGGGAAGGTGATCTTCTCGCGCAGCGAGAGCGCGTCGATCATCGCTTCCGCGCGGTCGCCGATGCCGCGCTTGGGAACATTGAGGATGCGGCGCAGCGGGACGGTGTCCTCCGGGTTGGCCAGAACACGCAGATAGGCGAGGACGTCCCGGACCTCCTTGCGCTCGTAGAAGCGGACTCCGCCGACGACCTTGTACGGCAGGCCGACGCGGATGAAGATCTCCTCGAAGACACGGGACTGGGCGTTCGTCCGGTAGAAGACGGCGACGTCGCCGGCCTTCGCGTCGCCCTCGTCCGTGAGCCGGTCGATCTCGTCGGCGACGAACTGCGCCTCGTCGTGCTCGGTGTCGGCGACATAGCCGGTGATCTGCGCGCCCGTGCCCGCGTTCGTCCACAGGTTCTTGGGGCGGCGGCTCTCGTTCCGCTCGATGACGGCGTTGGCGGCGGAGAGGATCGTCTGGGTGGAGCGGTAGTTCTGCTCCAGCAGGATCGTCGTCGCGTCCGCGTAGTCCTCCTCGAACTGGAGGATGTTGCGGATGGTCGCGCCGCGGAAGGCGTAGATCGACTGGTCGGCGTCGCCGACGACGCAGAGTTCGGCGGGCGGCAGGTCCTCGTAGCCCGTGCCCACCAGTTCGCGTACGAGTGTGTACTGGGCGTGGTTGGTGTCCTGGTACTCGTCGACCATGACATGGCGGAAGCGCCGCCGGTAGTGCTCGGCGACGTCCGGGAACGCCTGGAGCAGATGGACGGCCGTCATGATGATGTCGTCGAAGTCCAGGGCGTTGGCCTCGCGCAGCCGCGCCTGGTACATCCGGTACGCCTCGGCGAGCGTCTTCTCGAACCCTCCCCCGGAACCGGCGGCCTGATCCGCGTAGCTCTCCTCGTCGATCAGCTCGTTCTTCAGATTGGAGACCTGGGCGCTGAAGGACTTCGGCGGGAACTTCTTCGGGTCGAGATCCAGATCGCGGCAGACGAGGGCCATCAGGCGCTTGGAGTCCGCCGCGTCGTAGATGGAGAACGAGGAGGTGAAGCCGAGTTTCTTGGACTCGCGGCGCAGGATGCGGACGCAGGCGCTGTGGAAGGTGGAGACCCACATGGCGCCCGCGCGCGGGCCGACCAGGTGCTCGACGCGCTCCTTCATCTCACCGGCGGCCTTGTTGGTGAAGGTGATCGCCAGTATCTGTCCGGGGTGGACGCGGCGGGTCGCCAGGAGGTGGGCGATCCGGTGGGTCAGCACACGGGTCTTGCCGGAACCGGCCCCGGCGACGATGAGCAGGGGCGATCCGGTGTGCACGACGGCGGCGCGCTGCTGTTCGTTCAGCCCGTCGAGCAGGGCTTCGGGGTCCACGACCGTACGCGGTGCTCCGTCGCGGTAGTACGCGTCACGGGCCGGAGGCACGTCGTAGGCGCCCTGGAAGAGATCGTCCGGGATCTCCTCCCGGGCTTCGTCCTCGGGACCCTGATGGTCCTCGGGCGGCGGCGGGGGCTCCTCCGGGGTGCGCTGGAGGTTCGCCAGGAAGTCTTCGTCAAAGAGGCTGCTCATCGCTCTCCGAGTTTATGCCTCGCCACCGACAGCCCGCCGCCGCATGGGCGTACGCGGGCTCAGGCACCGCCGCGGCCCGAGCGGCGGTCACGGGCCGAACCACCCGTGACCAGGCGAATCCTCTCCGTCACCCGCCGAGCCGGAGGCACCCTCCCGCCGAAAGGTCACGAAAATGTATCGGGCATATCGAACATCAACCTTCACAGCAGCCACACCGTTGGCTAGCGTGCTCGACCAGGCGGCCCGTTCCCTCGCGGCGATCCACGCCAAGCGGGCAGCCCACGCCGAATCCGGGCTTTCCTCACAGGAGTTCGGAACCGGGGACCCACCATGCACAACCGGGGTGAATCGGGCCTGTCGTACCGGTCCGTAGGGCGATCTTCCGTTCCGCCCGAACCCGACAGCTAACCCGGTAGGCGGTCAACGGAAGAGGAGACGCCGGTCTTGGTGTCGCATCGCAAGCCCCGAAGTCGTACCGCGAAACCCACTGCGGCCGTCGGCTTCACGACGGCGGCTCTCGCCTCCGTCGGTCTGCTGTCGGCGCAGAGCGCCGGCGCGGCCCCGGCCGCGCCGCCCGTGCCGAAGCCCTCCGTCGAGGAGGTGCAGAAGAAGGTCGACGATCTCTACCGGCAGGCCGGTACGGCGACCCAGGAGTTCAACAAGGCGAAGGAGACCACCGCCGGGAAGCGCGCCGAGGTCGACCGGCTGCTCGACGAGGCGGCGCGGCGTACGGAGAAGCTGAACGAGTCGCGCCGGGCGCTCGGCGGCTATGCGGCCGCGCAGTACCGCACTGGTGCGGTCGCTCCGACCGCCGCGCTGCTGTTCGCGGACAGCCCGCAGCAGTACTTCGACCAGACGCAGCTGATGGACCGGATGACGGACCGTCAGCGTGAGGCCGTCGCCGACTACGAGACCCAGCGGGCCGAGGCCGCCCGGCAGCGGGCCAGGGCGACCGAGAGCCTCGCGTCCCTCACCGAGTCGCAGGACGCCCTGCGCGCCGGAAAGCAGCGGGTGCAGTCCAAGCTCGCGGAGGCGCGCTCGCTCCTGTCGAAGCTGACGGCGCAGGAGAAGGCCCGGCTCGCGGCGATCGAGCGCGAGAAGGCGGCCGAGGCTCGGCGGCTGGCCGAGGCGAAGGCGAAGCAGGAGGAGGCGGCGCGGGCGCGACAGAAGGCCGAGGCCGAGGCCGAGCGCAAACGACTGGAGCAGCAGCGCGCGCGGGAGACGGCCCCCGGCGCGGGCAGCGATGCCGGCACTGGCGGCGGGACCGGAAGCGGCTCGAGCACGGGAGGCGGCACCTCGACCGCCAAGGCGGACAAGGTTCTCTCCTTCGCCCGCGCTCAGATCGGCAAGCCGTACGTCTGGGGCGCCGCCGGGCCCAGTTCGTACGACTGCTCCGGGCTGACCCAGGCGGCCTGGAAGGCGGCCGGCGTGAACCTCCCGCGTACCACCTGGGACCAGGTGAAGATCGGCACCCGAGTGGAGACGAAGGATCTGCGCCCCGGTGACCTGGTCTTCTTCTACGACGACATCAGCCATGTCGGGATCTATGTCGGCGGCGGCAAGATGATCCACGCGCCGAAGCCCGGTGCGAACGTGCGCGAGGAGTCGATCTACTACATGCCGATCTACGGCAGCGTGCGCCCCGCCTGAGCGGAGGCGGAACGCGGGTTCGGCACGCGGGTTCGGCATCCGCCCCGCCCGGAGGGCGGATGGTCCGCGTCACCGCGTGAGAGGGTCGTACCCATGTCAGAGACCTGGGCGTTCCGCGAGGGTGCTCCGCCGGTGACGGCCGATGAGGCCGTGGAGGAGATCGGCAGAAGGATGACGGCCGGGACCTGTGAGTCGTGGCTGACCAGTTCGACCGGGCGACGGCTCGCCGTCGTCACCAACACCGAGCGGGCGATGGTGATGCTGCTCGACGGTGAGGGCGACCCCGGCGAGCACGCGTCGGATCCGGGGGCCGAGGACTGGAGCGACGGCTTCGTGCTGGAGAACGGGCAGAACGACGAGTACCCCGACGAGGACACCGTGCCCCTGGGGGAGGCGTTCCGGATCGTCCGCCACATCGTCGCTCAGGGCACACCGCCCCCGGACGCCGCGTGGACGGTCGACCGCTGAACCAGGGTGTCGCGGCCGTTCGCGGTACGGCGGAATCGCCCGTTCCCACGGCCGGTACGGGGAGCTTCGGCGACCGCCCGTGAGCCGCCGTGTCACAGCCGCCGCGCCGCAGCCTCCGTCCGCCGCCCGACAGCGCTCCGCGAGGGTCCGCGCGCCGGGTCGGCTCTCAAGGGCGGGCGCTCATGACCGTCCCGCCGGGGGCTCGCCCGCGCTGGCGCTCCCCCGCACCTCCCCGCGGCCTCGGGTCCGGATCAGTCTCAGGTCCAGAGCGTCGCGATGAGGATGTTGGCCACCGTCAGCCCGCCCACCGCGCCGAAGAGCGCCTTGTCGACCGTCTCCTCGTCCCGCTTGACGTACACGAGCCCCAGGATCACCACCAGCACCGCCGTCTTGACGCCGATCTTGACGTGGTCGAGCGTCTGGTCGTCCGCCTGGTTCAGGCCCACCAGCGCCATGCCGGTGACGAGCATCGTCAGCGCGCCGTGCAGCATCCCCGGTGTGAAGCGCGCCGTCCCCTGCCCCATCGCCTTCATCTGGGCGAAGAAGCCGCCCAGCAGGGCCGCGATACCGATGATGTGCAGGGCCACGAAGACATTGATGAGTACGTCCATGCGGCGGAGCCTAGCCCGGCCCGTATCGGCCGTCCGAGGGCAGGTAAGCCTCATTCGCCGCAACGGTCACGGCGGCACGGCAGGGGTGAACCGGGGGCGATCTCCCGGTCACGGACTGTGCCGAGGGCTGTCGCCGGGCCCGGTGACGGATGGAGTCGTTCCCTCGGCAGGCTCGGACCCGCGGGTTCGGACCCGCAGGCCCCGGCCCGGCGGTCCCGGATCCCGGTCCCGGCCCGGACGCACCGGCCCAGCGTCCTCAGCCCAGCGCTCCCGTGGCCGTCACCACGCCAGTCACCATGCCAGTCACCACGCCGTCATCGCGCCGCCCCCGCGGCCGCGGACGCCTCACGTGCCGGGCCGCCGTCCCAGTCCGTCGGCTTCATCCGGTGGGTCAGCCACTCGAAGAGATACGGCACCTGTGCTCTCCACACCCAGGTGGCGTGCCCTCCCTTGGTGGCCCTCACATCCACCGTCGTCGGCGGCTCGGCCTCGGCCTGGAGCGCGAGGCCGGGCAGATAGCCGTCCGCGCCCTCACCCGTCGCCAGCAGGGCGACGCGCGGCGGGGTCTTCGCCGACCGGAGGATGTTCAGTACGTCGTTCTTCCGGCGCAGCTCCGGGTCCCGGCCGGTGATCGACGCCTTCTCGGCCGCCGGGTCGCTGTAGCCGGAGAGGCTGACGGCGGCGGAGTACCGGTCGGGGTGGGCGAGGGCCAGCTTGGCCGCTCCGTGGCCGCCCGCCGAGTAGCCCGCGACGGCCCAGTCGGCGGGGTCGAGGGAGACGCGGAAGTTGTCGGCGACCATCTTGCGCACATCGACGGTCAGCCAGCTGTCGGCGTTGATCCTGCCCGGAATGTTCGCGTACCCGTGGTCCTTCGCGCCCAGCAGCATCGTGCGCGGGGCGACGAGAATGAACGGGGCCACCCTGCCCGATCTGATCAGGGGTTCGATCCGGGCCGGGGCGTCCAGCTTGGTGAACCAGTTCTTCGCCGAGCCGGGGAAGCCGGGCAGCAGCTCGACGACGGGGAACTTCTTGTTCCGGTGGGCGGGGTCGTCGTACTGCGGCGGCAGCCAGACGTAGACCTCGCCCTCCACCCCCGAGATCCCGCCCTTCAGATGGGTGCGCAGCACTCCGGGGCTCATCCCGGCCCCCGTCACCTTCTCGAAGTTCTGACGGAGTGTCGGCAGGTCGGAGACGCGCCTGCCGCCGGTTCCGTCGGGCCCCAGATCGGCGGCCGTGTCGACATGGCCCGACGTGCCCAGCAGGTCGCCCCAGCTGTCGTACAGACCGTTGGAGTTGTTGACGGAGACGAAGACCAACAGCACGGCGGTCGCCTGCGCGAAGAGCACCATCGCCAGCCGTCCCGCACCCCGCACCACCGCGGGCCCGCGGATCCTGCTCCAGAACAGGAGCGGGAGCAGCACCGCGATCACGACCAGCGCGATCGTGACCGCGTAGAAAGTGTTCCCCGTCAGATTCATCACGCACGACAAGAGGTGAGCAGGGCATGGACGGTTGCCCGGACGGACGCCCAACCGGCTTACACCGTCACGTTCGAGCCATTTCGGAGGCAGGGCGTGACGGAGACCGGCAGGGATCCGGCGGACAACCGGACGGACGGTCCGAAGCGTCGGTCAATTCGGCGCGTCAGACCAGCCGACGCGCCGTCGCCCACCTGGTCAGCTCATGACGATTCGACAGCTGGAGCTTCCGCAGCACCGCCGACACATGCGATTCGACGGTCTTCACCGAGATGAAGAGCTGCTTGGCGATCTCCTTGTACGCGTACCCGCGGGCGATCAGCCGCAGCACCTCGCGCTCGCGCTGGGTGAGCCGGTCGAGGTCCTCGTCGACCGGCGGCGCGTCCGTGGAGGCGAAGGCGTCGAGGACGAAGCCCGCCAGCCGGGGCGAGAACACGGCGTCGCCGTCCTGCACCCGGAAGATCGAGTCCACCAGGTCCGTGCCCGTGATCGTCTTGGTGACATAGCCGCGGGCTCCTCCCCGGATCACCCCGATCACGTCCTCCGCCGCGTCCGACACGGACAGCGCCAGGAAGCGCACCGGGTCCTCGGAGGCCGCCATCAGCGAGGAGCAGCGCCGCAGCACCTCGACCCCGCCGCCGCCGGGGAGATGGACGTCCAGCAGGACCACCTCGGGCCGGGTCGCCGTGATCACGGTGATCGCCTGGTCGACGTCGGCGGCCTCGCCGACGACCTCCACCCCGGTGCGCTCGGTCTGGCCGATCTCCGCCTGGACGCCGGTGCGGAACATCCGGTGGTCGTCGACGAGCACGACCCGTACCCGCCGCTCGACGGCGCCGCTTTCCGCCCGTCCGCCCTCTTCGGTCGTCATCCGTCCGCCCTCTCCATCCTCAGCTCCACTTCCGTGCCCTCCCCGGGCACCGAGGTGAGCCGCGCCGTCCCGCCGTTGCGCTGCATGCGGCCGATGATCGATTCCCTGACGCCCATTCTGTCCTCGGGTACGGAGTCCGGATCGAAGCCCGGCCCCCGGTCCCGTACGGAGACGAAGACCGTGCGGCCCTCGACTTCCGCGAACACCTGGACCGCACCGCCCTCGCCACCGTACTTGGCCGCGTTCACCATCGCCTCACGCGCGGCCTGCATGCATGCGGCCAGTCTCTCGTCCAGCGGGCAGTCGCCGACGACGACGACCTCCAGCGGGACGCCGTGCTTGTCCTCGACCTCGGCGGCGGACTTCTTCACCGCGTCCGCGAGCGTGTCCGGCTCCTCGTCGTCCTCCTTGCCGGTGCCCTCCGGTCGGTACAGCCAGTTCCGCAACTCGCGCTCCTGGGCGCGGGCGAGGCGGCGCACCTCGCCGGCGTCGTCCGCGTTCCGCTGGATCAGGGTGAGGGTGTGGAGCACGGAGTCATGGACATGTGCGGCGACCTCCGCGCGCTCCTGCGCGCGGATCCGCATCGTGCGCTCCTCGGTGAGGTCCTGCGTCATCCGCACCAGCCAGGGTCCGGCGAGGAGCGCGACTCCGGCCATGACGGCGATCGCGGCGGTGAGGACGTTGCCGAGCTGGGCCGCCGAGCCCTGGACGACGATGAAGACGGTCAGTCCCATGCCGACGAGCGCCACCCCGGCGAGGGCCCGGCCCATCTGGAAGAGTCTGCGGCGGCGGCTGCCCTCCTCGGTCCAGCTGGCGTGCCTGGCGTTGTCCGCCTGCCGCCACACCAGGATGACGCCCGCGCCGACCAGGAGCATCGGCCAGACATAGCGGTTGGCGCTGCTGGAGGTGTCGAGGTCGCTGATGAAGATCGCGCCGCCCAGGAGCAGCGCGATCATCGCGACGAGTTGGCCCTTGTCGGGCTTGCGGAGTCTGCGTCTGCCGTCGTCGATGACCTCGACGAGGGAGCGCGGCTGGACGGCCCGGCCGCCGACGCCCAGCGGAATGACGACCCAGAACACCGCGTACAGCAGTATCCCGAGGCCGTCGGCCATCAGCAGCCCGAAGAAGACCAGTCGCACCCAGGCGACGGGCAGCCCCAGATGCCCGGCGAGCCCCCGCGCGACACCGCCGAGGAGCCGGCCGTCGGCGCTGCGGTAGAGCCTGCGCAGCGGTACGTCCTCGGGCGCGGGGGCGCGCGAGGGTGTGGCGGGGCGGGGCGGGGCAGCGGGCATGACTCGATCGTCACACGCCGGAGCGGACGGCGGTATCAGGGTCGCCCCCCAATCGGATATCAGGGAAGGGCCAGGGTCGGCTCGGGTGCCGTCCGGGTCCCGCGCCCGGCACCATGGACGCATGACTCAGCCGACCGCCACCGCACGCGGGGGGGAGGGACGTATGACCGGGCCGACGACTCCGTACGAACCGGTCGACGCGCACCGCCGTACCCAACCCTCCGGCCACTCGGATCACGTCGGCGACCCGGGCCGCCCGAGTCGCCCGGACGACTCCGGTGGTTCTGGCGGCCCCGGCGGCTCCAGCGGCTCCGGTGCTTCTGACGGCTCCGGTGGTTCTGGCGGTTCTGGCGGCTCCGGTCACGCGGGGCTCTCAGGTCGTCCGGATCGTCCGGTTTCCGATCGTCCACCGCTGCGCCGCGAGCCCCGCCACAAGGTGCTGGCCGGTGTCTGCGGCGGGCTCGGCCGGTACTGCGACGTCGACCCGGTGATCTTCCGGATCGTGATCGGCGTGCTCTCGGTGACCGGTGGCATCGGGCTGATCTTCTACGGCTTCGCCTGGCTTCTGATCCCCATGGAGGACGAGGAGGAGAGCGAGATCCGGCGGCTGCTGTCGGCACGGGTCGAGGGCGCGGGCCTCACCGCCGTCTTCCTGGCGCTCATCGGCTGCGGGCTGTTCCTGACCATGCTGAACAGCCGGGGGGCGCTCGCCTTCGCCGCACTGCTCACGCTGGCGACGGCGGGTGCGGGCGTCTGGTCGCAGCACTGTCGGGCCGTGCCGTCCGACGGTGTTCCGCTGGATCCGGCGATGGCGCACGCGGTCGCCGACGCCCCGCCCGAGGCGAAGGCGCCACCCGCCCCGGAAAGCCCGTCGTGGTGGCGGGATCCGATCGTCAAGGACGGCACGACGGGTCCGGTGCCGTCCGGATATCTGTGGGGTCCGGAGAGCGCGGCGGACGGGGCGGCCGCCGCCCCGAAGCCCTGGTACCGCACCGGCGCCACACAGCCCCGGCGGTCCCGGTGTCCGCGCGGCATCGGGAGTCCGGTCTTCACTCTCGCGGTTCTCGCCGCCGTCCTCGGCACCAAGCTGAGCTGGGACGGCAATCCGCTGGGGACCAGCCTGCAGATCGGGCTGGTCTGCGCCCTGGGCGTGTTCGGCCTCGGGCTGGTGGTCAGTTCGGTCCTGGGCCGCACCGGCTTCGGCACGGTCCTGATGACGATGGTCACGGCGGTGCTGCTGGCGGGCGCGGCGGCGCTCCCCAAGGACATCAGCACCCAGTGGGCGCGGATGGAGTGGAAGCCGGTCTCCGTCGCCACCGTCGAACCCCGGTACGAGCTGGGCACGGGCGTCGCGATTCTCGATCTGTCGGCCCTGGCCGTGCCGGCCGGGCAGTCGACGTCCACGAGGGTGGAGGTCGGGGCCGGTCAGCTCAAGATCGTCCTGCCGAAGGACGCGCCGGTCACCGTGCGAGCCGAGGTGGGCGTCGGGGACATCCGGTTCCCGGAAGACGCGGCGAACGACGTCGACGTCGCCCCCGGCCAGGAACGGAAGCAGACTCTGCCCGCGCCGAAGGGCGCGAAGCCCTCGGGCACCCTTGAACTACGGCTGGAAGTCGGCATCGGACAAGTGGCGGTGACCCGTGCGGCATCCTGAGACCGAGTCACGCACCGGTTCGGCGCGGCCCGCGCCCGCCCAGCGGAAGCTGGTGCACGGCTTCAAACCGGGCAAGGCGGTGGCGGGCCTGGCCGTGCTGACCACGGCGCTGCTGTACGCGGGCGACGCGAGCGACGCCTGGCAGACCCCGTGGTTCGTGGCGCTCCCGGTCGTCTTCGGCGGGCTGTTCCTGGCCGGGACGGTGAGCCTGGCCCACTACAGCGTTCGGCGCCGCCGGTCGGCGATGCGCGCGTCGACGGAGAGCACCGACGCCCCGCCGATCACCAGCGGCAGCCAGGCCATCAGATAGACGAGGTCGTTTCCGTAGTAGTACGGATCGGTCTGCCAGGTGACCGTCAGCCACAGGCTCAGCGAGATGAGCGCGCCGCCGAGCGCGGCGAGCCGGGTGAAGAGTCCGATGAGCGTGCCGATGCCGACGGCGATCTCGCCGAGGGCGATGGCGTAGCCGAAGCCCTCGGGGTTCTTGAGCGCGAGATCGACCAGTCCGGGGATCGCCGACGTGCCGCGTACCGCGCGCATCAGATCGCCGATGGAGCCCGCGCCGCTGCCGGCGAGGAACTGGGTGTCGGTGAGCTTGTCGATCCCCGCGTAGACGAAGGTCACGCCGAGGAAGAGCCTCAGCGGGAGCAGGGCGTACCGACTCGCCTTGTCCCGCCAGCCGTTCTCGGCCGGCTCACCGCCGTCGGCGGAGCCGTACCCGGCTGTCGTCCGATATGTGTGCTCCATCATGGTTTCAGCCTCCGTATCCGCGTCCGACCCGTCGACTGTCCATACGTACGGCAAAGGCGCACGGCTCACCAGTCCTGTGCGGCATCCCGCTCAACTCACGGGCCGGGCGGGTGACCTGACGGCCGGGGCGACCGGCCGGGCGGGTGGCCAGCCGACCGGGTGGCCGGAGGGGCGGCCGGGCGGGCGGGTGAGCCAGGTCGGCCGGGAGGGGCCGGTACGGGTGGCGACCGGAGCGTACGGCCGGGCGGACCGGGGACCGGCCGGGCATGCGGAACCAGGGCGCGCGGACCAAACCGCGCGGGACCGACCGCGCTACAGCCGGTCGATCTCGGTGAGGTCGATGTCGATGGTGAAGGGGACGGAGAGCTTCAGCCGGTCGTGATGGATGCCGGTGAGGGCGTACGTCTTGGTGGCGTCGGAACGCTCGAAGACCTGCACGACCGGGTGACCGTCCGTGCCGCCCATCTCCACCAGCCAGAAGTGCGGGATGCCGGCGGCGGCGTACTTGTGCGGCTTGGTGTCCCGGTCGCGGGACTCGGAGTCCGGGGAGACCATCTCGACGGCCAGCAGCACATCGGCCACGGGGAAGCTGGTCCGGCTCCGGCTGGTGATCGCCTGGGCGCGTACGACGGAGACGTCCGGCTCGGGGGCGTTGCGTCTGTCGAGAACCACCGTCATCTCACGGCGTACTCGCAGCTCCGGCGGCGCGGTACGGCGCAGACCACCCGTCAGCAGGTCGATCACGATGCTGTGGAAATCCCGTTGCGGGCTCACGAAGACGAGGCTCCCGTCGATCAGCTCCGTATGCGGAGGAAGATTCGGAAGCCGGTCGAGATCGTCCGCGGTCCAGCCACCCGGAGGCGGAACCGGATAGTTGTATCGCTCATCCAGCTCGTACTCGGGTGCGGAACTCATTATTGCTCCCATACGACGGAGTCTCGCCTGTACACCGAGCGTACCCAGCCCATACGCCGATGCCGCCACCCGGACGAATGAGCGACGGCATCGGTGTCGACCCGTTGGGGTCCCGTGGGGCTACTCCCACTCGATGGTGCCCGGGGGCTTGCTGGTCACGTCCAGGACGACCCGGTTCACATCGGCGACCTCGTTGGTGATCCGGGTCGAGATCTTCGCGAGGACGTCGTACGGCATCCGCGTCCAGTCCGCCGTCATCGCGTCCTCGGAGGAGACGGGGCGCAGCACGATCGGGTGTCCGTAGGTGCGGCCGTCGCCCTGGACGCCGACGCTGCGGACGTCGGCGAGGAGGACCACCGGGCACTGCCAGATCTCACGGTCGAGTCCGGCGGCGGTCAGTTCCTCGCGGGCGATGGCGTCGGCCTCGCGCAGGAGGTCGAGCCGGTCGCGGGTGACCTCGCCGACGATGCGGATGCCGAGCCCCGGTCCGGGGAAGGGCTGGCGCTGGACGATCTCGTCCGGGAGGCCCAGTTCCTGGCCGACCTTCCGGACCTCGTCCTTGAAGAGCTGGCGCAGCGGCTCGACGAGCTGGAATTCGAGGTCCTCGGGCAGGCCGCCCACATTGTGGTGCGACTTGATGTTGGCGGTGCCGGTGCCGCCGCCGGACTCGACGACGTCCGGGTAGAGCGTGCCCTGGACGAGGAAGGCCACGTCCTCGCCGTCGGCCGCGCCCTCCGCGACGATCTCCGCCTGGGCCTGTTCGAAGACCCGGATGAACTCCCGGCCGATGATCTTCCGCTTCTGCTCGGGGTCGGACACCCCGGCCAGCGCGTCCAGGAAGCGGTCGGCCGCGTCGACGACCTTGAGCTGGATGCCCGTGACCGCCACGAAGTCCTTCTCGACCTGCTCGGTCTCGCCCTTGCGCATCAGCCCGTGGTCGACGTAGACGCAGGTCAGCTGGGATCCGATGGCCTTCTGCACCAGCGCGGCGGCGACGGCGGAGTCCACGCCTCCGGAGAGGCCGCAGATGGCGCGCTTGGTGCCGACCTGCTCGCGGATGGCCGCGATCTGCTCCTCGATGACGTTGCCGGTGGTCCAGGTCGGCTCGATGCCGGCGCCCCGGTAGAGGAAGTGCTCCAGGACCTGCTGGCCGTAGGTGGAGTGGAGCACCTCGGGGTGGTGCTGGACGCCGTACAGCTTCTTCTCGTCGTTCTCGAAGGCCGCGACCGGCACGACGTCCGTGGACGCGGTGACGGTGAAGCCCTCGGGCGCGCCGGAGCAGGCGTCGCCGTGGGACATCCACACCTGCTGCTCGGCCGGGGTGCCCTCGAAGAGGGTGGAGCCGCTCTGGGAGACGTGCAGCTGAGTACGTCCGTACTCGCGCGCACCCGTGTTGTCGACCGTGCCGCCGAGGGTCGTCGCCATCAGCTGGAAGCCGTAGCACATGCCGAAGACGGGCACTCCGGCCTCGAAGATCTCCCGGTCGAGGCGGGGCGCTCCCTCGGCGTATACGGAGGAGGGGCCTCCGGAGAGGATGATCGCCCTCGGGTTCTTCGCCAGCATCTCGGCCACGGGCATCGTGGACGGGACGATCTCGCTGTAGACCCGGGCCTCGCGGACGCGTCGGGCGATGAGCTGGGCGTACTGCGCGCCGAAGTCGACTACGAGTACGACATCGGGCTCGGCAGCGGGGGACGCTGATGACACGGGCGGCCTTCCGGCGGGTCTGGGCGGGGGTCGGTTTTTCCGATTCTACTTGGGGCGGGAGGCGTGCTTCTCCGGATCCGGGAGGGACGTGCGCATGGGGGTCCGCACCAAGGGACGGGCGTACTGGGCGTACGGGGATGGGCGACGGGGATGGGCGTACGGATCCGGGGGGCGCGGTGTCTCATCATCCGAACCCGGTGTTGGCCGGGCGTGGGGCACGGTCCATACTGTCCGCATGCACAAGCAGCTGACCTTCGTCTTTACCTATGGCACCGGCCCGTCCGGCTGCCATGGTCGTGCTGCTTGAGTTACTTAAGCGACTTCCCAGGCGCCCCGGGCCGACAAGGTCCGGGGCGCTCTGTCGTTTCCGGGCCCTGCCGCTCCGGGGCAGCACCCCAAGGAGCCATTTGATGTCCAGCACGACCAGCACCGCCACGACCAGCACCGCCGCGGTCACATCTACGAACGTCACGACCGCCACGACCGCCACGACCGCCACCGCCGGGGCACGCGGCGCGGCGCGGCCGGAGAACACCGGGGCCCGTACGGAAGAAGCGGCGGACGTCATCACCTCCGCCCGTGAGCGGATCGACGCGCTCGACGACCGGATCATCGGTCTCGTTCAGGAGCGGATGGCCGTGTCCGCGGTCATCCAGGAGGCCCGTATCTCGTCCGGCGGCCGGCGCGTGAACCTCTCACGCGAAATGGAGGTGCTCGGCCACTTCCGCGACGCCCTCGGGAAGCCGGGGACGTCGCTGGCGATGACCCTGCTGGAGTTGTGCCGGGGGCGCGTCTGAGGCGGGCGCGTCTGTGCCGGGGGCGCGTCTGAGGACGCGTCCGGACAGGGGTCCGGACAGGGGTCCGGGGCGGGGTCGACGCCGGGCGGGGGTCCGGGGCCGTGTCCGGCGGGGGCCGCATCTGAGTTCGTATCCGCTCTCACCCGTACGGAGCGTGACCGCCCGCGACACGGCTTCGTTGGTACCCATGTCCGCGTCGGCCAGGGGCGGACCCCGAAGGAAAACCACGCGTGGCTCCGCTGGAGCGTGTGACGTACACACGTACGTCGTGGGACCTCGCCCCAGCGCATGTGACCGGACGGCAGGGGACAGCGGCCCGGTCACCCCAGGCGGTCGGTTCCGGGGACGCCCGGAACCGACCGCAATCCCGTCCAAACAGTTGCGCAAGCCACAACCCGTCCTTCACGATGCCAAGACAGCGCACCCCCTCGGCGCGATGGACCACTCAAGGTCGACACCACCCGTGCGCACTCTTCGCGCCGGGTCGCCGGCCCACCTCACGCGGCGCAACCCCCCGGTGCCGCGCCCAGGCACCGACGCTGCCCTGACGTCGGTGCCGACCACCAAGGGCCCCGCGGGATACCACCCCGCGGGGCCCTTGCCGGTCTCCCCGCCCGCGCCGCCGACGCACTCCTCGGCAGCCCGGCGCGCTCCCCGGCATCAGAGGCCCCTCGTCGGCGCGGCCGGAGGCCCCTGGCACATACAGCCGAAACCGTCGGCCCACGGTCCTGACACTCTGACAGTGACCGACACCACAGACGATTTTCGTCAGATCGGGTGCAACCCTTTGAGCCGCTCGCAGGTCAACCATTGCGTAACAACGGCCGCATCCGTGCACACAAGCCACGGGAGGGGCCACCTCGATCCGGCGCTGTGGTGACGTGGCGCCCCAGACTTCCCTGAGGTCCCATGAAGCTCCGCCGCTCGGTGGCAGTCGCAGCCGCGACCGCAGTGCTGACCCCTCTCGCGCTCCTGGCCGCTCCGGCCGCGTACGCGACGGAGTCCGCCTCCTCGACCACTCCGTCGACGAACTCGTCGTCCGGGACCTCGGAGTCGGAGACCGCGCCGTCGAACACGGACCCGGAGAAGCCCGCCGACGACACGGCTCAGAACGAGAAGCCCGAGAGCGAGAACAACCAGGGCGAGTCGTCGGGGAACACCACCGAGAAGACCGAGCCCGGCTCCCTGACCGATTCGGAGAAGAAGAAGGAAGAGGCGAAGCAGGAGGAGCCGAAGCAGGAGGGCGAGAAGGAGAAGGACGGGCCTCCCGCGGACGACGAGGAGGAGTGGACCCCCGACTTCTGTGAGGTCTCGAAGGCCGAGGTCACGATCGAAGGGCTGCCGGGCAAGATCGCGGCCGGCAGCGGCTGGCACAAGTTCAGCATGAAGGTCGTGAACACGTCGGAGAGCACGCTCCACGACCTGAACTACTTCGCCGCCGCGTCCGCGGACAAGAACGGTGAGGAACTGTTCTCGGCCCAGCAGGTCCGGCTTGAGGCGCTCAACGAAGAGACGGGCAAGTGGGAATTGCTCGCCGAGGGCGGCGAGAGCGTCGGTTACGTCGGCTGGTCCGAGGAACTGAAGGCCGAGCACGAGGTCGAGATCCCCATGCGGATCAAGGTGGCGGCCAACGCCCCGGTCGGCTCGGGCTTCTCGCTCGGCGCCAGCATCTACGCCGACTTCGACAGCGAGTGCCAGGGCGTCGCCGAGGTCGCCTACAAGTTCCAGATCGTGAAGGGCAACACGGACACCGGGGGCACCAAGCCGCAGGTAGGCGGCAAGGTCCCGCTCCCGACGAAGAAGCCCGCGAGCACCGGCTCCCAGACCACCGCCCAGCTTCAGGGCAGCCTCGCGGCGACCGGTTCCAGCGACACCCTGCCCACCATCGGGATCGTCGGCGGTATCGCCATCGTCGCCGGCGCCGGTGTCGTCTTCGCAATGAGGCGCCGCGGCAGCGGCAACGCCGCCGCGTAACCGGACGTCGTCACCACGCCACCACGCCACCACGCCGTCGCGAGACCCACACATCGCGACGGCACGTGGTGAGCACCACCCGCCCCGCGGGAACCACGGCCGCCCGAAACGCGGTCCACAAAGACACAGAGAGGCCGCTGCACTCGGAGGGGGGTGCAGCGGCCTCTCTGTCGTTTCCCTCAAGGGGAAGCCCCATGGGGATCCATGGGGATCCATGGGGATCCATGGGGAGGACGGTCAGGGATTCCCTCCGGGGAGACGGTCAAAGGTCAGGGGTCAGAGGTCAGGGGTCAGAGGTCAGGGGCGTTCACCGGGGAACGACGGCATCCCCAGGAACGGAAGCCGCAGCGCGCCGAACGCCTCCTCCGGCACCGCCGGATACTTCGGGGCCACCGGAGCGAGCCGTGCGTACGGCTCACCCTGCCGGGGACGCCGGTCGGGCTCACCACGATTCGGCCAGAGAGCCGTCGCGCGCTCCGCCTGCGCGGTGATCGTCAGGGACGGATTGACGCCGAGGTTCGCCGTGACGGCCGCACCGTCCACCACCGAGATGCCGGGATGGCCGAAGAGGCGGTGGTACGGATCGATCACCCCGGAACGGGCGGTCGCGCCGATGGGGCAGCCGCCCAAGAAGTGGGCGGTGAGCGGAGTGCCCACCAGTTCGCCGATGTTGGAGCCCGCGAAACCGTTGATCTCCTCGGCGAGCAGGGACGCGGCGCGCGTGGCCTCCGGGATCTGCGTCGGATTGGGCGCGCCATGCCCCTGGCGTGCGGTCAGCAGGCCCTTGCCGAGGCCGCGCGGTCTGCGGTAGGTGGTCAGGGAGTTGTCGAGCGACTGCATGACGAGGCCGATGATGGTCCGCTCCGACCAGCACCGGTTGGAGAGCGAGCGCAGAGCGAGCAGCGGGTGCCGGGCGATCTCGCCGAGCCAGCCCGCCACCCGGTGCCGGGTGCGGTAGGGGACCTGGAGGATCGTCAGTCCGCCCATCGCGTTGGAGCCCTTGCCGTAACGGACCGGTTCGATATGGGTGTCGGCGTCGGGGTGGATGGACGAGGTGATCGCGACCCCGCGGGTGAAGTCCACCCGGTCCGCGCCATGGCGCTTGCGGTAGCGGCGGTCGTGGGTCTGCGCGCCCACCAGCGCCTCGGAGTTCGTACGGGTCAGCTCACCGAGCCGGTCGGGTATCCGGGGCAGCAGACCGGTGTCCTTCATCCGGTGGAGCAGGGTCTGCGTGCCGTACGTCCCGGCCGCGACGACGACGTGGGCGGCCGTGAACGTACGCCCGCGCCCCTTGCGTCCGGCGTCGCTGGGCAGCGTCGCGACGGCGAAGCCTCCCCGGCTGTTCTCGGTGAGGGTGACGGCCGTGGTCATCGCGTGGACGACCGCGCCCGCCCGCTCCGCGAGATGGAGATAGTTCTCGTTGAGGGTGTTCTTCGCGCCGTGGCGGCAGCCGGTCATGCACTCGCCGCACTCGGTGCACGCGCGGCGGGCGGGGCCCGCACCGCCGAAGTAGGGGTCGGGGACCTCCTGACCGGGAGCGGCCCGGACACCGGTTCCATGGCCTGTGCCGTCGCGGCCGTCGCCGAAGAACACGCCCACCGGTGCCGGGTGGAAGGTGTCGCCGATGCCCATCGCCTCGGCCGTCGCCTTCAGATGGACGTCCGACGGCGTCGTCGTCGGGTTGAGCCGGACCCCGAGCATCCGTCGCGCCTGGTCGTAGTACGGCTTCAGCTCCTCCTGCCAGTCGGTGATGTCCTTCCACTGCGGGTCGTCGAAGAACGCCTTCGGCGGTACGTAGAGGGTGTTGGCGTAGTTCAGCGAACCGCCGCCCACTCCCGCGCCCGCCAGCACCATCACCTTGCCGAGCAGATGGATCCGCTGGATGCCTAAGAGACCGAGCGCCGGGGCCCATAGAAAGTTCCGCAGATCCCAGGAGTTCTTGGGCAGCGTCTCGCGCGTGAAGCGGCGGCCGGCCTCCAGCACACCGACCCGGTACCCCTTCTCGCTGAGCCTCAGCGCCGAGACCGAACCGCCGAAGCCCGAGCCGATGACGATGACGTCGTAGTCGTAGGCGCAGACGTCGGAGTCGGCGTCGGCGTCGGCGTCGGCGTCGGCGCGGTCGTCGTTGGCGCAGTCGTCAGCGCGGCCGTCGAGGGCAGGGGGGAACTCCGGCATGGCTCTCTCTCCTCAGTACGTGACGGACCGCACATGACGGATGGCTCTCATACGCCGGTCAGCGCAGCCGCAGCGCCTTCATCAGCCGCAGCGAACGGCTCATGAGCGCCGCGTACTTCTCGTCGTCCATCCCGAACGACGGCGCCAGCGGCAGCAGTCTCTGCTGAGCCACCGTCTGCGCCTCCGTGTACTTGAGGATCCCTTCCGAGCCGTGCCGTCGCCCCAGCCCGGAATCCCCCATCCCGCCCATCGGGGACCGCACGCTCCCGTACGCGGGCGCGTACCCCTCGTTGATGTTGACCGTGCCCGTGCGCAGCCGCGCCGCGATCCGGTGACCGCGTCCGCCGTCACGTGTCCAGACGCTCGCGTTCAGCCCGTACGGCGTGGCATTGGCCCGCTCGACAACCTCGTCCTCGTCCGAGAAGCGGTAGACGGAGACGACCGGGCCGAAGGTCTCCTCGGTGCAGACGGCCATCGGCGGCTCGACGCCGTCCAGGATGGTCGGCTCGTAGAAGAAGGGGCCGATGTCGGGGCGTGCCACGCCGCCCGCGACGACGGTCGCGCCCTTGGCGACGGCCTCCTCGACATGGCGGGTGACGGTCGCCAGTTGGCGCTCGCCCGCGAGGGAGCCCATATCGGCTCCGTACGCCAGCGAAGCGCCGAGGCGCATCGCCTTCGTACGCTCGGCGAAGCGCGCCACGAAGCGGTCGGCGACCGACTCGTGGACGTACAGCCGCTCGATGGAGACGCAGAGCTGCCCGGCGGAGGCGAAGCAGGCGCGGACCGCTCCGGCGGCGGCCTTCTCGATGTCGGCGTCGTGCAGGACGAGCATGGCGTTCTTGCCGCCGAGTTCGAGTGAGACGCCGACCAGCCGGGCCGCCGCGCCCTGGGCGACCTCACGGCCCGTGCGGGTGGAGCCGGTGAAGGAGACGTAGTCGGCGTGCCGGACGACCTCGGGGCCGACGACCGGGCCGTCGCCGATGACGACCTGGAAGACGTCTTCGGGCAGACCGGCCTCGATGAGGAGGTCACGGGCCCACAGGGCGGTCAGCGCGGTCTGGGTGTCCGGCTTCATCACGACGGCGTTGCCCGCCGCGAACGCGGGCAGCGCGTCGCTGACGGACAGTTCCAGCGGGTAGTTCCAGGGCGCGATCTGGCCGACGACTCCGCGCGGCTGACGCAGCTCGGTGGTCTTGGTGAGGACGGGGACGACGCCGGTGTGCCGCCTGGGCCGCAGATACGCGGGGGCGCCGCGGCCGTAGTGACGCGCTGCCATGGCCGCCGCCTGGACCTCTTCATGGGCGTGGAGGCGGGCCTTGCCCGTCTCCAGCTGGATCAGGTCGAGGACCTCCGCCTGCCGCTCCAGCAGCAGATCGTGGAAGCGGAGCAGTACGGCGGCCCGGCCGCGCACCGGGGTCGCGGCCCAGACGGGTTGCGCGGCGCGAGCCCTCTCGTACGCCTTGGCCACGTCGTCCGGGGTGGACTCGGGCAGGTCCGCCAGCTTCTTCCCGGTGAAAGGGGAGTGATGGGCGGTACGGCCGGAGCCGACGACGCCTCGGGTGAGCTGGGCCACCACCTCCGGAGTGACCACATCGGCGGCGGTGCGCGCACGGGCCGGAGCGGCGGCCGCCGGGTTGGTGCCGAGGGCGGAAGCCGAAGCTGCGGCGGCGGGGGCGGTGGCGGGGGCGGCCGTGGGCGCGGCGGCCGGAGCTGCGGCGGGGGCTTTCGCGTCGTCGGAGGAGTCCGGGGAGTCCGTCATACGGGCGAGACTAGGCTGGGATCGACGCTTTGGGTACCCGCCGGTAACAGCTTTCGCCGGCAGCGCACCGTCTCGCCAGCGATTGCTGGCACATAACCCCTGATCAGGGGCTTTTCGGTGTGGCGCGGGGAATGCGCCGGGAGTGCGCGGGGATAGCGCGGGGGCATCGGGCCCTGGCGGCTCGCCGCCCCACCGCGTACCCGCCGCCCCGCCCTGCGGCGTCGCCGCCCGGCGTGCCCCGCCCGGCGGCCTACAGGTTCTCGATCTTCAGATGCCGGACCACCTGGTCGAACAGTTTCTCGCCCTCGCCCGCGGCCCAGCCCTCCGCCGGTCCGGTCACCCGCAGCCGCCAGTACACCTGCTTCTCCCCCGTGCCGGTCGCGACCACACGCTCCTTCCAGCGGCTGCGGACCTTGTCCTTGTCGATGGACGACGAGTAGCTGTACGGCACGTGGTCGACGGTCGTGTCGAAGGCGGCCTTGCCCTGGTGCCGGGTCTCGGAGACCTCCACCTTCTGGTCCTGGATCTCCTTGCCCCTCTCGCCGCCCTGCTCGTAGTACTGCCGCCACGCATCCGCCGTCGGCGCCATCTCGCCCTCCTCGGCTGCCGTGTCGATCCGCTCCAGATAGACCTGGAAGACACCGCTGGGGTCCGTGTAGGTGACATTGGCGTCGTTGTCGTCCTGGGCCCGCCGGTAGTCGGAGGGCACGGCGACGCTCGCCGACACCACCTCACGGTCGTTGCGGACCTCCCACCCCTGCGGCAGCCCGCCGCCGCCGAAGGGGTCCGCGATGATCAGGACCAGCGCGACCGCCACGGCCAGCAGCCCGCCGCCGAGCCCGAACTGGGCCACCCGGTTGCCCTGGAGCACCGGCGGCACCCAGCGGCTGCCACCGACGGCGGCGACCGGTCCGGCGGCCTGTCCGGCTCCCCCGAACGCCGTCGTCGGATGGAACGCGGGCTGCGGCGGGCGCGCCACCGACTCCAGCGTCCGCCGGACCTCCGCCGCGTCCGGCCGCATCGCCGGGTCCTTGCGCAGCAGCCGCATCACCAGCGTGCCGAACGCACCCGATCCGCGCGCCGGCATCTGAGGCTCGGCGGAGATCACGGCCTGGAGGGTCGCGGGGGCGTTGGAGCGCCGGTACGGGGACATGCCCTCGACCGCCGCGTACAGCACCACTCCGAGCGACCACAGATCCGACGCGGGTCCGGGGCGCTGCCCCAGTACCCGCTCAGGGGCGACGAACTCGGGCGAGCCGACGAACCCCCCGGTCTCGGTGAGCCCCTGCTCGCCCTCGACCTGCGCGATGCCGAAGTCGGTGAGCACGACCCGGTCACCACGGCCCAGCAGTACGTTGTCGGGCTTGACGTCACGGTGCAGCACCCCGGCCTCGTGGGCCGCGGCGAGCGCACCGAGCACGGCGAGCCCGATCCTGGCCGCCTCCCGTACGTCGAGCGTCCCGTCCTGGAGCCGGGCGGCGAGGGACTGCCCGCGCACCAACTCCATGACGATCCACGGTTTGGCGTCCTCGATCACCACATCGTGCATGGTGACGACGGCCGGGTGCTCGATGCGGGCGGCGGCGCGCGCCTCGCGCCGCATCCGCGCGTAGACCTTCTCACGCTCACCGGCGCTCACATGGTCGGGTACGCGGGGTTCCTTGACCGCGACCTCCCGGTCCACGACCTCGTCGTGCGCCCGCCAGACCGTGCCCATGCCACCGTGTCCGAGCCGGCCGACCAGGCGGTACCGCCCGCCGATCAACCGCCCCGCGTCGGGGTCGCCCGCGATGACAGCACCAACGACACCAGGGGCACCAGGGGCGGGAGCCGGAGTGCCGCCGGGCCCGAAACCGGGCCCGAAACCGGGGGCGGGCACGGGGGCGGGCACGGGGGCGGATGCCGCGGCAGATGCGGCGGCGGGGGCGGACGCGGGCGGAAACGCGGGTGCGGAGGCAGCCGGGGAAGCAGCCCCCGAAGCGGGCGGGAAGCCGTACGCGGGTGCGGGCGCGGGAAGTTGGGTCGCTTGTGTGGGCACCTGCGGCGCGTTCGGGGGCCTGAGCTCGTAGCTGGTGGGCTCGTTCGCCCGTCCTCCGTCGTTCGTCATGCTCACATCCTGGCCAGATCGGGGTGGCAGAAGCTACCTGGGGCGGGTAGCGGATGCAGAGCCGTGACAGTCGCGGCAGCCTGCGCCGATCAGCAAGTGAGGTAGAGGGTTCCGGCTGTGCGAGGGTCCTGAATCAGCCATCGACGGCCCGTTGTTCCACCCGCCTCGGCGGTCTCGACGGTCTCGACGACGATCGAACCGCAACGCGCCCTCGACTGACGCACGTTCACGGTGCGCGCGGTGGCGGACCTTCGCCGTACGGGCCGACGCATGTTCACCGCGCGTTCACCGCACGGGCGACGGAGTGCGGCACCATACGAGGCAACGGACCACGGCACTGTTGGGCGCGATGGACCACGGCACAGCTCGGCGCGAAGAACCACGGCACCGCGCGGCGCGACGGACTGCGGGCCGGGGCCATGGGCCTCACCCCGTCGGCCGCCAGCTCTTGAGCATGATGTCGAACTTCTCCCGTGTCTCCGCCCAACCCTCGGCGGGTCCCGTCATATACAGCGCGTACTCCGTGCCGTCGTCCTCGAAGTAGAGCTGATCGACACCGCGCCGCGCGCCGGGGAACTTCGTCCTCTCGGTCCAGCCGAACTCCCACAGCACGGACTTGCTCTTGTCCCGGAAGCCGTTGCGCTCCAACTCCAGCCGCTGGTAGTCCGGCAGCCGCTGGAGTTGCCGTTCCAGGTCCAGCGCGTGCTCGTACGGGTCGTCGTAGTCCGGCTCGGGATCGATCCCGATGCGGAGCTGATGCAGACCGCCGTCCGGTGTGTAGTCGATCTGCCCGCCCTGGACCCGGCGCTCCCAGCCGTTGGGCACGAGGAGGCTGAAACCGGCCGGGTCCTGTACGCGACGCCAGCCGGCCGGTACGTCGCCCGACCCGTCAGGGGTACGGGAGGCGTCGGGGTTGCCGGGGGCGGCCGGGCCTCCTGGCGTGGGAGAGGCGTTGCCGGGGGTGTTCCGTGGAGCACTGGACGCGGTCTGGGAGGCGCCCGGTGAGGCCGACTTGTCGTCGCCGGTCCCGCCGAACATGTGCGGCAGGAGAGAGAAACCGGCCCAGATCCCGCCCGCGGCCACCACCGGGAGGATGATCGCCGCCAGAAGCAGCCGTCTCCGGCCGCGGAGTCCGGGCGCGGCAGGCACGCTGCCCCCGCCCGCCGTGCCCCCAGAGGCCCCCGTTGTCCCCTGCACCGCCGTGGCCTCCGGCGGCACCGGGAGAGCCGGGCCCGTGATGGCGGTCGGTGTCGTCACGGCGGTCGGTGCGGCCAGGGTGGCCGAGGAGGCGGGGGTGACCGGGGCGGTGTCCGGCCGCACGTCTTCCGGGCCCGGTTGTCGTCCGGTCGTCGGCTGCACGGGTATTCGCTGCCGCACGGTGGCCGGCAGATGGCCCTCCAGTTCCTCCCTCGCGCGCTGGAGCATCCGCTCCGCCTCATCGGCCGGCGGCCGGCGGTTGTGGTCCTTGCGCAGCAGGGCCATGATCACGTCGGCGAGCGGACCGGCTCGCTCCGGGTGCGGCGGCTCTTCGCTCACCACGGCCTGCATGCTCGCCACCGCCGACGAGCGCCGGAACGGCGACTGGCCCTCCACCGCCGTGTACAGCGTCGCTCCCAGTGACCAGAGGTCGGACGCGGGACCGGGATCGCCGCCGCGTACCCGCTCGGGTGCCAAGTAGTCGATGGAGCCGACGATCTCACCGGTGCGGGTGATGGTCGCGTCACCCTCGATGGCGGCGATCCCGAAGTCGGTGATCAGCACCCGGCCATCCCGGCTGAGCAGCACATTCGCGGGTTTGACGTCCCGGTGGAGCACTCCGGCCGCATGTGCCGCGCCCAGCGCGCGCAGGACGTGGAGCCCGACGCGGGCGCCTTCCAGCGGGGTGATCCGCCCGGACTCCTTCGCCGCGTCGGCGAGCGACGGCCCGTCGACGTACTGCATCACTATCCAGGGGCGCGCGTCGTGTTCGAGCACATCGTGAACGGTGACGACGCCCGGATGGCTGATCCGGGCGGCGGCCCGCGCCTCCTTCTGGGTGCGGGCGTGGAGCACGATCCGGTCGGCCTCGGACGCGAACATTCCGGCGGTCAGCTCCTTGACCGCGACGACCCGGTGCAGCACCTCGTCGTGTGCGCGCCACACCTTGCCCATGCCGCCTCTGCCGATCGACTCGCCCAGTCGGTAACGACCGGCGAGGAGCAGCCCCGCGCCCATGTTCTGAGTGTTTTCCATGTCCCCCGCCCATTCCTTGGGATCCCAGGTTACGGAAGGGACTCACGGGCAGGAACCTCGGCCGCCTCGCCAACGGCCTTGGTGACATGGAGTGTTGTCGCCGTGACGCGGACGACGAACGCCCAAAGGCGCGATCAGTCCGTCTTGCGATAGGTGTTGACGGCCTGTTCGTACGCCTCGGTCACCTTGTCCCGCCGGTCGCTCGGGCCGATGACCTGGACCACGTGGTACCGGCCGCCGATGACCAGCGCGCGGTTGCGGACGAACACCTCCCGGCCGTTGCTGTCCTGCCAGGTGAACTGGCCCTCGGCCATGACCTGCTGCCCGATCTCGATCCGGCGCAGCCCGGAGGACGTGGCCCAGGAGGAGTCCCGGAACGGCTGAAGCTCCCGCTCCCGGTCGCGCTGGTAGACCAGAGGGTCCTCGCCGTTCGATCCGACGGCGTCCCGGCCGGGGACGATGATCAAGGTGAAGTCGCCGTTGCTGTAGCGGACTTGGCCGGCGTCGTTGATGGGACGACGCTGCCAGGACTTGTCGACGGCGGTCCGGAAGCCCTCCGGGTCGCTGCGCAGTTCGTAGCCGTCCGCCAGATTTCCGCCCACCGGGGAGGAGGTCCGCGACTGCTGGGAGCCGGTGCCGGGCCCCGGCGGGGCGGAGGCCGTCCCACCGGGATCCGCGCCCTGTGTACCGCCCGGCTTCGCGTCGGTTGTTCCGGAGGCCGAGGGGATCGGGCCGCTGTCGCCCTGCGGGGCCGTGCGGTCCTGCTCGTCGGACTTCGGCATGAACATCACGGCGTACGCGACGGCCCCGGCCAGGAGCAGCAGTATCAGCAGCAGGAGCGTGCGGCCCAGCGACCTCGGGCGGCGCTCGCGCTTGGCCTTTCTCTGCCGGTGGCGGCCGTGGACGACCTCGGTCGAACCCGTACGCCGTCTGCGGACCAGCTCACCCCTGCGCCGGACGACGGGGAGCCTGCTGCCGTCCACCGCGCTCGACGGCAGCGGTACGACATCCATCCCGGCCTCGGGCTCGGGCGCGGACCGCACCAGGGAGCGCAGCCAGCCGCGCAGTTCCTCGACGTCGGGCCGCTCGGTGGGGTCCTGGCGCAGGAGGGACTCGACGACCGGGCGCAGCGGGCCGCACTCCTCGGCGAACGCGGGCGGTTCGGCGCAGACGAGCTGCACCAGTTCGGCCGCGTTCTCCTCGGGGTAGGGCGCGTGGCCCTGTACGGAGCGGTAGAGCAGCGCGCCGAGAGCCCAGAGGTCGGTGGCGGGTCCTACGGGGGCGGCGAGCTGCCAGTTCTCATGGACCGGTCCGGCCTGCTCGGGGGCCCAGCGCTCGGTGACCGCGCCGATGACGGCGATCCTCGCCTGGCGGGCACGCTCGGCGGCGAGCGGTGTGGTGGGGCCCCGGTACGCGGGGGCTTCGGGGCCGCCGACGGCCTCGTCCCACCCTGCGGCCGGGGCCTGCGTGACCGCGGGGAGGGGCCGGCGCTCGGCGTCGGCCCGCAGCGCCTCGCGTCCCGCGCCGCCGCGGTCCCAGCTCCCGGTGACCGGGGCGGGTGCGGTGAAGCCTCGGGTGTCGGCGCGGGGCGCGGAGGGGCGGTCGCGGTGGGGGTCGCCTCCGGGGCGGCCTCCTCGTGCCGAGGGGAGCACGGGGAGATCGCCGCCGTCTCGGGCCGGAGCGCCGCCGGGCCGGGCCGCGCCGGGCAGCCCGCCACCGCCGGGGCCATGACCCGCCGGCCCGTTCCCCGCCGGACGGTCTGCCGCGGGCTCGATTCCCACGCGTCCGGACCCCAGGGGTCCAGGGGCCGTGGGCCGCTCTCCCGCCGGACCGTCGCCGGGCGGCAGGGGTTCGCGGACGCCGTAGGGGTCGTTGTCGCGGTACGGGTGGTGCGGAGCGGGTTCGAAGCCGCCGCCCGCAGGAAGTGGAGGGGGACCGTCCTGGCGTGGGGACGGGCCCTCCTGCCGGATCCCGGTCCGCCGGCTCCGCGGCGCGGGGGCGAATCCGCCGCCCGCGGGGAGCGGAGGCGGACCGTCCTGGCCCGGCCGGGGGCCGTCGTGCCAGGCCCCGGCGAGTCGGGCGCGGCCGGGCCCGCCGGCCCCGTACCCGTCGTCGAACCTGTCGGGGTCCTCGTACCCGTCCGGGTCGTCGTCCCCTTGTTCGTCACGGTCGATGCGGTACGGAGGCTGGTGGCCGCCCCCGCCGGGTTTCCGCGCCCACCAGTCGGGATCCCGGCCCGTCTGCACCGGGCGGTCGCCCTGTCGCTGCTCCTCGCTGACTCGGGCCGCCGCCCGTGCGCCCGCGCGGTACGCGGCGATCGCGCCCGCCCTGGCGGCCCGTACATCGGGCACGCCGGTACCGGTGCCCGCACCGGACCGGGGCGGATACGGACCCTGGGCGTCCGGGACGTGGTCGCCGTACTCTTCCTGCTCTTCCCGCTCTTGCTGGCCGCCGTACTCTTCGTGGCCGTCATGCCCCGTGTGACCGTCCGGGCCCGCGTAGCCCTCCGGGCCCTCAGCACTCTCACGCCCCTCGCCGAAGCTCCCGAACTCGTCGAAGTCGACCTCGCCGAAGTCGCCCCGGCTCTCGTGCGGCGCGGGCACGGGCGCGTACCCGCACAGCGCCTCCTCCGCCGCCCCGGACGCGAGGCCGGTCAGCACGATCCGCCCGTCGTCGCAGACCAGGACCGTACGGGCGGTGATGTTCCGGTGAGTCCAGCCGTAGGTGTGCAGGGCGCGCAGCGCGGTCAGCACGTCGGAGGCGACCTCGGCGGCCCGGTACGGGGTGAGGGGCTGCTCCGCGAGGAGCGCGGCGAGCGGCCGTGCGGCGACGCGCTCGCTCACGATCCAGAGCGAGCCGTCCTCCGCGAAGACGTCGAAGACCTGGTCCAGCCGAGGATGGTCGGGGACCTGCGCGGCGGCCTGGGCGGCCTCGATGGCTCGGAGCACGGCGGGGTCGGTGAGGCTCCGTTCCGTACGTCCCTGGCCCCTCCGGTGCGCCGCCGGACCGGACCCGCCGTCCGCGTCGACGACCTCGGCCTCGATGATCTCCGGCAACGGAACCTGGCGGACCAGGACTTCCTGCGCGCTATAGGTGTCGAACGCCCGCGTCTCCGCGAATTCGTACTCGTCGGACGGGGGCAGCGGCAGACGATAGCGGTCGGCCAGCACCCTTCCCGCGTACTCGTCCACATCGCCTCCCCTCGTGCGGCGCTTGTGCTCCACCGGTCACCGCGACCGTCCCCTTGCATAGTCCGGCGACTGTATGGCCCGGCGACGCCGCGCCGAAACGTCATTGTCGCGCCATCGTGCGTCAACTCCGGTCGTTCAGCGGCCGTTTACGGCTGCGCACCGTCCACGACCTCTCACGATACGTGTCCCCGCTCAGTCCTTGGGCTTGAATGTGCCGAACGCTGTATTACGGAGGGTCTCGCACTCCTTTCCGTCCCACTCGCTCGCCTTGCAGGTGATCATGATCGAGTAGCCGCGCTTCCCGTCGACCTTGAAGCCGCGGTTGAGTACCCGGACCCTCTCGCCGCCCTGATCGCGCTCGAACTCCCAGTCGGCGACCGTCGGATAGCCGTTGTACTCCACCGGCCTTATGTCCCGGTGCTTGTAGTTGCTGCTGGTGGCGCTGGTCACGGCGACCGCCGCGGACCAGGCAGCGGCGGCGTCGTCCTTGGGGCTGTTGTTGAAGTCGACCTGAACCCGGGGGAACGCGCCCTGCCGGGCGTTGAAGATGCCGCCGGAACCCGCGCCCGCTATGCCCGTCATCCGGAAGCCTTCGGGCATCGCCATGGTGAACCGGAACCGGTCGTTGGACACTGCAGCGTATCCGGTCGGCAGGGCGCCGCCCGCCGGTGGATCGGCCTTCGGCGATCCGGTCGGCTTGCCGCCGGCGCCGGGGCTGCCGGTCTCCTTGCCCGCGTTCTTGGGCTGTTCCTGGCCGCTCTTCCCGTTGTCACCGGAGTCGGCGGTGTCGCCGCTCGGCTTCTCCTGACCGGCGCCGGCGGAGGCTCCGGCCGAAGAGGTGCCGTCGGTGCCGGACTTGCTCCGGTCCTTCTCGTCCCCGGAGTCACCGATCGTCAGGTACAGCACGGTGCCCAGTACCGCGAGCACCACCACGACCGCGGTGATCACGAGCGTACGGCGGTTGACCACGTCCGTCAGCGGCGCGCGCACCCGTGCCGCCCGCTGGACGGGCGGCACCGGCGGCACCGGCGGCTCCGAACGGCTGGGCGTGGTCCGGGAACCCGCGGTGGACGCGCCGGCCGCGGGTATGGGCGCCGCGTTCCTCGTGGACCGCAGCGGACCGCGATTACGGGTGGCGGCGGGGCTCTTCGGCGGTGCGACGGGCGGTGGGACCAGCGGCAGCGCCATGGCGCGGGTGGAGTCCGCCGGAGGTTCGGCCGTCTCGGGCGCGTGCACCACCCTGGTGAGCAGCGTCCGCGCTCCCGCGTCGTCGAGCCGCTGATCCGGGTCCTTGGAGAGCAGGCCGTAGATGACCTCCTCCAGCGGGCCCGCGTTCTTCGGCGGGTCGAGCGGCTCGGTCATCACTGCGGTCAGCGTCGCGATCGCCGAGCCCTTGTCGTACGGCGGCGAGCCCTCGACGCTCGCGTACAGCAGTCCGCCGAGCGACCACAAGTCGGCGGCGGGGCCGGGCCTGTGGCCACGGGCCCGCTCGGGCGAGATGTACGAAGGCGCGCCGACGAGCATGCCGGTGGAGGTGATCGAGGGGTCGCCCTCGACCTGCGCGATCCCGAAGTCGGTGAGGACGACGCGGCCGTCCTCCGAGATCAGCACATTGGACGGTTTCACGTCCCGGTGCAGGATCCCCTCGCGGTGCGCGGACCGCAGTACGTCGAGTATGGCGAGCCCGACCTCGGCGGCCCGGCGCGGCGTCAGTGTGCCGTCCTCGCGGATGACTTCGGCGAGTGACTTGCCCTCGACCAGTTCCATCACGATCCACGGCCGGTCGTCCTCGTCGACGACGTCGAAGACCGTCACCGCGCTGTTGTCGCGGATCCGGGCGATCGCCTTGGCCTCGCGCAGGGTACGGGTGATGAGCCGCCGCTTCTCCTCCTCGTCGATGCTGTTCGGAAAGCGCAGCTCCTTCACGGCGACGGTCCGGCTGAGGGTCTCGTCTTCGGCGCGCCAGACGGTCCCCATCCCGCCCCGGCCGAGCACCCCGCCCAGCCGGTACCGCCCGGCCAGCAGCCGTCCCTCGGCCTCCCGCCCCGAACTCGCCCCGGCGGAAGCCGAGCCGCCCCCGCGCCGGGAGACCCCGGGGCCCGTCTCGGCCGCCCGAGTGCCGGAGGCTCGGGACGCGCCGGGTCCGGAATCGGCCGCCGCTGCCTTGCCGTCCCGACCGGCGGCCACAGGCTCGTCGGCCGACCCGCCGGGGCCCGCCGTGGAACGGGAACCGGAACCGGAACTGCCCGGTCCGCCGTCCACGGGATCGGATCCCGCGTCGCTCCCGACGGCTGCGTCGACATCCGTGTCCCCATGCGAGCCGCCAGCGCCACCGGCACCAGCACCGGCGTGCGCGTCGGCAACGGTACGCACGTCAGAGCCAGCGGCAGAGTCAGCAGCAGCGGCCGTGGCGTCGGCACGCGCCTCGGCGTCAGCGGCGTCGGCGTGACGCACCTCGGCGTCGGCCGACTTTCCCGCGTCCACGTCCGTATCCACGTCCGTGTCAGTGTCCGTGTCTGCCGCTGCCGCTGCCGCTCGGTCGCCGCGCCCGGCAGACGCGGTGCCGCCCTTGGAGACCGCGCTGCCGTCCGCCCCGGCTCCGGCAGCCGCCGCGCTGTCCCCGGTCCGCCCGGCCGCCGTCGCCGCGGATTCGGCACCGGCGGCAGGTCGCGCGTCGTCCGCCCCGCCCGGCCGGGAGTCCGCGGGGGCCGCTTCGGCATCCGCTGGCGCCTTGGCCGAACTGCCCCCGGACGTCTTCGCCTTGACACCGGGCCTACGGCCCGCGGCCCCTCCGCGCGCGGACTTCTTGGCGGCTGTCTGCCGGGGCACTCCGGTACGGACGTCCGTGTCCGTCCGCGCCCCGGTCGCCGCGGGCTTGCGCGGATCCCGCGGCTCAGGGCCCGGGCGCTCCTCGGAGTTGTCCTGCTGGGGCTTTCGCGACTGCTCTGCCTCCGACATGCGTCCCCTCTGCGATCCCTGATCCTCGCCCGCGCCCGTCGCTCCCGCGCGATGCGGTAACACGCCCTGGCAGAGCTTTCATTGTCCCTCACTCCGGGACCGGCACCGCTTCCGGGTCCAGCCGCCCACCGGGGGTGGTCCGGAAGGTGATGACCCCCCACCATGCCACTACTCGCGGTGAGGCTCACCCCTCCGCCGGTCGGGACTCTGCCCATTCCCCAAGACCATCAGACCGCAGAGGAGCAAGGAATCACAACGGCACAATGTCCGGCGCGCCCAACCGCGCCGCGTCCGCCGTCAGGTCGTCCGGCTGACGCTGGGACTCCCGCTCGGCCTCCACGCGCTTCTCGTAGTGCGCGACCTCCTTCTCTATCTGCTCCTTCTCCCACCCCAGCACCGGGGCCATCAACTCCGCGCACTCACGCGCGCTCCGCGTGCCCCGGTCGAATGTCTCGATGGAGATCCGGGTGCGCCTGGTCAGTACGTCGTCGAGGTGCCGGGCGCCCTCGTGCGAGGCGGCGTAGACGACTTCGGCCCGCAGATAGTCGTCCGCCGAGGCGAGCGGTTCGCCGAGCGAGGGGTCGTCGGCGATGAGTGCGAGGACCTCCTCGGTCAACGAGCCGTATCGGTTGAGCAGATGCTCCACGCGCACGACATGGAGGCCCGTGCGGGCGGCGATCCTGGCCCGCGCGTTCCACAGGGCCGTGTAGCCCTCGGCGCCGACCAGCGGCACGTTCTCCGTGACACAGGCGGCGACCCGCTGGTCGAGTCCGTGCACCGCCTCGTCCACCGCGTCCTTCGCCATCACGCGGTACGTCGTGTACTTGCCGCCCGCGACGACCACGAGTCCCGGCACGGGATGGGCGACGGTGTGCTCGCGGGAGAGCTTGCTGGTGGCGTCCGACTCTCCGGCGAGCAGCGGGCGCAGTCCCGCGTAGACCCCCTGGACGTCATCGCGGGTCAGCGGCACCGCCAGCACCGAGTTGACATGCTCCAGCAGATAGTCGATATCGGCGCTGGAGGCGGCCGGGTGCGCCTTGTCGAGGTCCCAGTCGGTGTCGGTCGTCCCGACGATCCAGTGCCGCCCCCAGGGAATGACGAACAGCACCGACTTCTCGGTCCGCAGGATCAGCCCGGTCGTGGAGTGGATGCGGTCCTTGGGCACCACGAGATGAATGCCCTTGGAGGCCCGGACGTGGAACTGTCCGCGCTCGGCTATGAGCGCCTGGGTGTCGTCCGTCCACACCCCGGTCGCGTTGACGATCTGTCGGGCCCGGATCTCGTACTCCCCGCCGGCCTCGACGTCCTGGACCCGCGCGCCGACGACCCGCTCGCCCTCGCGCAGGAATCCGATGACCCTGGCCCGGCTGGCGACTTGGGCCCCATAACTCGCGGCCGTACGCACCAGGGTGGCGACGAAGCGGGCGTCGTCCATCTGGGCGTCGTAGTACTGCAAGGCGCCGACCAGCGCGTCCTTCCTCAGACAGGGAGCGACCCGCAGCGCCTGCCGCCGGGAGAGATGGCGGTGGACGGGCAGACCGCGGCCGTGCCCGGACGACACCGACATGGCGTCGTAGAGCGCGACGCCCGATCCGGCGTAGATCCGCTCCCACCCCTTGTGCTGCAAGGGGTAGAGGAACGGGACCGGCTTCACCAGATGCGGAGCCAGCCGCTCCAGGAGCAGTCCGCGCTCCTTCAGCGCCTCGCGGACGAGCGCGAAGTCCAGCATCTCCAGATAGCGCAACCCGCCGTGTATGAGCTTGCTGGAACGGCTCGACGTGCCCGACGCCCAGTCGCGGGCCTCCACGAGCCCGGTGGAGAGCCCTCTCGTCGCCGCGTCCAGCGCGGTGCCCGCGCCGACCACACCCGCGCCGACCACCAGTACGTCCAGCTCCCGCTCGGCCATTCCGGCGAGCGCCTGCGCGCGCTCCTCGGGTCCCAGTGTCACTGTCCTCACCGCGCTGCCTCCCGTCGCCCCCCGTGTGCCCCCTGATCGGGCCTTGCATCCGCCGCGGCCGGCCCCACACCGCCCCTGCCCGGAAGGACCGGGTTCATACGCCTTCCACCGGCACATGTCCCGGAGCCACGGGCGCACGTCCCGGAAGGTCACCAGGTCCGGCCGCATGCGCTCATGCGCCCCGCCACCGGGATCCACACCCCCGCGGCCGGGCTCACAACATCGATTCTGTCCGCAGTCGCCGACTTCAGCCACCGCCTGTGGATACCGCCTGTGGACAACACCCTGGCGACCATGGGCGCGCAATGCGACATATCGGTCATATTTACGCCTAGTCTGACATTGCGCCCGCCCCGTTCTGCCCACAGGGCTTGCGCCAGCACTCCCCTCCGGCTACGGGAAGGACGGCCAACGCCATGCCCGCAGATCTCGCTGTCATCGGACTCGGTCACTACGGCCTGCCCCTCGCCCAGGCCGCGGTCGCCGCCGGTATCGAGACCATCGGCTACGACACCGACCCACGGCAACTGAGCGAACCCGCAGCGGGCCGCACCCCCGCCGACATCCGCCGCATGGTCTCCGGCGGCTTCAGAACCGTCACCGACCCGGCCGAACTCGGCCGCGTCCGCACCACCGCCATCGCCGTCCCCACCCCGGTCGGCGCCGACGGCAACCTCGATCTCACCGACCTGGCCGAGGCCGCCCGCGCGCTGGCCTCCCGTATGCGCCCGCACACCACCGTGCTCCTCGAATCGGCCGTACAGCCCGGCACCACCGAGTCCTTTCTGCGCCCGATCCTCGAAGAGGGCTCCGGCCTGCGCGCGGGCCGCGACTTCCATCTCGCGTACTCCCCCGCCCGCGTGGACCCCGGCAGCCGTACGCACGACTACGCCAACACCCCCAAGGTCATCGGCGGCCTCACCCCCGCCTGCACCGAGTCCGCCGCCGCCTTCTACGGCCGTCTCACCGACAAGGTGGTCCGCGCCCGCGGCCCGCGCGAGGCCGAGACCGTCAAGGTGCTGGAGACGAACTTCCGCCACGTCAACATCGCCCTGGTCAACGAGATGGCGGTCCTCTGCCACGACCTCGGCGTCGATCTGTGGGACGTCATCCGCTGCGCCGAGACCAAGCCGTACGGCTTCCACGCCTTCCGCCCCGGACCCGGCGTCGGCGGCCACGGCGTGCCGCTGGACCCCAGCGTCCTCCCCCACCACGGCCGCACCCCCGGCCATCCGCTGCGGATGGCCGGCCTGGCCCAGGAGATCAACGCCCGGATGCCGCAGTACGTCATCCAGCGCTGCGCCACCCTCCTCAACGAGCACGGCAAATCGGCGCGCGGCGCGCGCGTCCTGCTCCTCGGCATCACCTACAAACCCGATATCGCCGATCTCCAGGGCTCACCGGCCACCGAGATCGCCCGCCGGCTGATGGATCTGGGCGCGGCCGTCAGCTACCACGACCCGCATGTCCCGGACTGGCGCGTCCACGGGCTGCCCGTCCCCCGAGCGGACTCCCTGTACGAGGCGGCGTCCGGAGCGGACCTCACCGTGCTGCTCCAGCACCACCGCACCTACGACCTCCAGGGCCTGGCCGTGAAGGCCCAGCTCCTCCTGGACACCCGCGGAGCCACCCCCGCGGGCGCGGCCCACCGGCTGTGAACGGCACGCCGGAGGCCCGGCGCCGAGAAGGAACGTCTCCGGCGCCGGGCCTCCGGCGTACTCCGCTGGCTCTGCGGGCTCTGCGGGCTCCGCTTGCTCTGCGGGCTCTGCGGGCTCCGCTTGCTCTGCGGGCTCTGTGTACGCCGCGCGCTCGGCGTACTCTGCGTACTCCGCGTGCTGTGCGGGGTCAGCGGCTGTGCTGCGTGTCCGCGACCGTGACCTCGACGCGCTGGAACTCCTTCAGCTCGCTGTAGCCCGTCGTCGCCATGGCCCGCCGCAGCGCGCCGAAGAAGTTCATCGACCCGTCGGGGGTGTGGGAGGGGCCGGTGAGGATCTCCTCCGTGGTTCCCACGATGCCCAGGTCGACCAGCTGGCCGCGCGGCACGTCCTCGTGGACGGCCTCCATGCCCCAGTGGCGGCCCCCGCCCGGCGCGTCCGTCGCACGGGCCAGCGGGGAGCCGATCATCACGGCGTCCGCGCCGCAGGCGATCGCCTTCGGGAGATCGCCGGACCAGCCCACACCGCCGTCGGCGATGACGTGGACGTAGCGACCGCCGGACTCGTCCATGTAGTCGCGGCGCGCCGCGGCCACATCGGCGACCGCCGTCGCCATCGGGACCTGGATGCCGAGGACGCTGCGCGTGGTGTGCGCGGCCCCGCCGCCGAAGCCGACGAGCACGCCCGCCGCGCCCGTGCGCATCAGATGCAGGGCCGCGGTGTAGGTGGCGCAGCCGCCGACGATGACCGGGACGTCCAGCTCGTAGATGAACTGCTTCAGGTTCAGCGGCTCGGCGGCGCCCGAGACATGCTCGGCGGAGACGGTGGTGCCCCGGATGACGAAGATGTCGACGCCCGCGTCCACGACGGCCTTGGAGAACTGCGCCGTCCGCTGCGGCGAGAGCGCCGCGGCCGTCACCACACCCGAGTCACGGACCTCCTTGAGGCGCTGCCCGATCAGCTCTTCCCTGATCGGCGCGGAGTAGATCTCCTGGAGGCGGCGGGTCGCGGTCTCGGCCGGCAGCTCGGCGATCTCGTCGAGCAGCGCCTGGGGGTCCTCGTAGCGAGTCCACAGACCCTCCAGGTTGAGGACGCCGAGGCCACCCATCTCACCGATGCGGATCGCGGTCCGCGGAGAGACCACGGAGTCCATGGGAGCGGCCAGGAAGGGCAGGTCGAAGCGGTAGGCGTCGATCTGCCAGGCGATCGAGACCTCCTTGGGGTCACGCGTACGCCGACTCGGTACGACGGCGATGTCATCGAACGCGTACGCCCGACGGCCGCGCTTGCCGCGCCCGATCTCGATCTCAGTCACCTGTATGGGCCTTTCCCTCTGTGTCAGCGCCTACCAGTATCCCCGACGCACGCCGGAGGGGCGGCCCGGGGAAGCCCTCGCGGAATCCCTGGTACCGCCCCGCTACGCGCGCGTGGCGCGTGCTCGCCGTGCTCGAACGGTGCTCTGTCCGGGTCACCGGCGCCACTCGCCGGCACGGCGCGTCGCCGCTTTCCGGTGCGTCGCCCCGGCACCACTTCCCGGCGGTACGGCCCAGCACCGCTCGGCGGCCGTACCCGTCTGTGCCGCCGCCCGGTGCACCGCTTCCCGGCGGTACGTTCCCGTGCCGCTACGTACCGCTCCGGGCCGCTCCGGACCGCTCTCGCCGGTGCTACTTCCTGCTGTAGTTGGGTGCCTCGACCGTCATCTGGATGTCGTGCGGGTGGCTCTCCTTGAGCCCCGCCGAGGTGATGCGGACGAACCGGCCGTTCGACTGGAGGTCGGGAACCGTCCGGCCGCCGACGTAGAACATCGACTGACGCAATCCGCCCACCAGCTGGTGGACGACCGCGGAGAGCGGTCCTCGGTAGGGAACCTGGCCCTCGATGCCCTCCGGCACCAGCTTCTCGTCGGAGGCGACGCCCTCCTGGAAGTAACGGTCCTTGGAGAAGGAGCGCTGCTCGCCCCTGGTCTGCATGGCGCCGAGCGAACCCATGCCGCGGTAGGACTTGAACTGCTTGCCGTTGATGAACAGCAGTTCGCCGGGCGACTCCTCGCAGCCGGCGAGCAGCGAGCCGAGCATCACCGTGTCCGCGCCCGCGACCAGGGCCTTCGCGATGTCTCCCGAGTACTGGAGGCCGCCGTCGCCGATGACCGGGACGCCTGCCTCCTTGGCGGCGAGAGCAGCCTCGTAGATCGCCGTGACCTGCGGTACGCCGATTCCGGCGACCACACGGGTGGTGCAGATGGAACCGGGTCCGACACCGACCTTGATGCCGTCCACACCGGCGTCGATCAGCGCCTGCGCGCCGTCGCGGGTGGCGATGTTGCCGCCGATGACGTCGACGCCCGCCGAATTCGACTTGATCTTGGAGACCATGTCGCCGACCAGCTTGGAGTGGCCGTGCGCGGTGTCGACGACGATGAAGTCGACGCCCGATTCGATCAGCGCCTGGGCGCGCTCGAAGGCGTCACCCGCGACGCCGACGGCCGCGCCGACGAGCAGGCGGCCGTTCTCGTCCTTGGCGGCGTTCGGGTACTGCTCGGCCTTGACGAAGTCCTTGACCGTGATCAGGCCCTTGAGGATGCCCGCGTCGTCGACCAGCGGAAGCTTCTCGATCTTGTGGCGGCGGAGCAGTTCCATGGCGTCCACGCCGGAGATCCCGACCTTGCCCGTGACCAGCGGCATCGGGGTCATGACCTCGCGCACCTGGCGGCTGCGGTCCGACTCGAAGGCCATGTCGCGGTTGGTGACGATGCCGAGCAGCTTGCCGGCCCGGTCGGTCACCGGGACGCCGCTGATGCGGAACTTCGCGCACAGCTTGTCGGCGTCGGCGAGGGTCGCGTCCGGGTGCACGGTGATCGGGTCGGTCACCATGCCCGACTCGGAGCGCTTGACCAGATCGACCTGATTGGCCTGGTCGGCGATGGAGAGATTGCGGTGCAGCACGCCCGCGCCGCCCTGGCGGGCCATCGCGATGGCCATCCGGGCCTCGGTGACCTTGTCCATGGCCGCGGACAGCAGCGGGATGTTCACCCGTACGTTCTTCGAGATGTACGAGGAGGTGTCGATCTGGTCGGGCGCCATGTCGGAGGCACCCGGCAGCAGCAGCACATCGTCGTAGGTCAGCCCGAGTGTCGCGAATTTCTCGGGCACTCCGTCGACGTTGGTCATGACACCTTCCCCAATGGCCTTGATCGGTGCGGATGTCCATGCTAACGGCCTCGGACACCGTCTCATTCCACGATCAAGATCACTCAGCAGCTTTATGTATGGACACATACGTCATACGAATGGCGTGTCCTTGGGGTTCACCGTTCAGGTTTCCTCGTTGGCACCGCTTTCGGGAACTCTCTCGGCAGCGGTTCGGACCGTTCGAGGCGGCGGTACGGAGACGGTACGGACGACGTGGCCCGGAAGGCGGGCGGTGGGCCGAGGGCGGCGGGCTGGGGGCCGCTGTGGCCGGGGCGGCGTGGACCGACATGGTCGCGCGACGGCTGGCCGGCTGGCTGTGGCTTACTGCTCCGCGAGTGCGCGCAGGCGGCTGAGCGCACGGTGCTGTGCCACACGCACCGCGCCCGGGGACATGCCGAGCATCTGCCCCGTCTCCTCCGCGGTCAGACCGACCGCGACCCGCAGCACCAGCAGTTCCCGCTGGTTCTCCGGAAGGTTGGCGAGGAGCCTCTTGGCCCACTCCGCGTCATCGCTGAGCAGGGCACGCTCCTCGGGTCCGAGGGAGTCGTCGGGGCGCTCCGGCATCTCGTCGGACGGTACGGCCGTCGAGCCCGGATGACGCATGGCCGCCCGCTGGAGATCGGCGACCTTGTGCGAGGCGATGGCGAACACGAACGCCTCGAAGGGCCTCCCGGTGTCCTGATAGCGCGGAAGCGCCATCAGGACCGCGACACAGACCTCCTGGGCGAGGTCCTCCACGAAGTGGCGCGCGTCGCCGGGCAGTCGGCTGAGCCGGGTCCGGCAGTACCGCAGCGCGAGTGGGTGAACATGCGCGAGGAGATCATGCGTGGCCTGCTTGTCTCCGTCGACGGCACGGTGAACGAGCGCACCGATCACCGTGCTCTTGTCGTCACGCATCGGTCCATGGTGCCTCGGCGGCCGTTGTTCCGTGGCACCGCGTCCCATGTTGTGCACCGAAGCGTTATGAGCGGGTGCGCCGGAACTCATCAGCTGCGCCCTCCCCTTCCGCTCGACCGACTCCCCGAGGAACTCCACATCTCAAGGATGCGTCATCGCGCGGGAAACGGGCGCCCGAGGGCCCGTCTTCTTCATTGGCTCGGTTCTCCCCCAGACTCCGTCCGGGGGGGACCCCGCTCCCTGAACCGGGCTGATCCGAACGACAGACCCTGGTGGTGTGACCGGAGAGATTTGCCGATGGGCCTGCGGCGACCGGTGCGGCGCGGCGCGAGGCGGAGGGTCGCCCTCGTACCAGACGTACTCGGGCGATTCCCACAACGCGGCCAAGCGCCGTGCCGGGCGTCGCAGGCCAGGCGGGACTTTCGCGACGCGTCCTAGCGGACCAGGCCCCAGCGGAATCCGAGCGCGACGGCGTGCGCCCGGTCCGAGGCTCCCAGCTTCTTGAACAGCCTGCGGGCGTGGGTCTTGACCGTGTCCTCGGAGAGGAACAGCTCACGGCCGATCTCGGCGTTGGAGCGGCCGTGGCTCATGCCCTCCAGCACCTGGATCTCCCGCGCGGTGAGCGTGGGAGCCGCGCCCATCTCGGCCGAGCGCAGCCTCCTGGGGGCGAGCCGCCAGGTCGGGTCGGCGAGCGCCTGGGTGACCGTCGCGCGCAGCTCGGCGCGTGAGGCGTCCTTGTGGAGATAGCCCCGGGCTCCCGCGGCGACCGCGAGCGCGACGCCGTCGAGATCCTCGGCGACGGTGAGCATGATGATCCGGGCGCCCGGATCGGCGGAGAGCAGCCGCCGCACTGTCTCGACGCCGCCCAAGCCGGGCATGCGTACATCCATCAGAATCAGGTCCGAGCGGTCCGCGCCCCAGCGGCGGAGGACTTCCTCGCCGTTGGCCGCGGTCGTCACGCGCTCGACGCCGGGCACGGTCGCGACCGCGCGGCGGAGCGCCTCTCGGGCAAGCGGGGAGTCGTCGCAGACGAGGACGGATGTCATGGCCGCCCTCCGCAGCTGATGCGCGTCACCTTGTGCCTCCAGGCTGGGTACGTTTCGTCACCTGTGCGGTTGAACGCACTCGGACATGTGCCCGAGCACTCGTTCCTTCAACCGCCTCCGACCTACCAACGACGGTCACTCGAAAGAGTTACGGGTTCCCTGGCTCTCTTCAACACTCCACGCGAAACGGCGTGTACGGAGGGGAGTCGCGCGGGAGCGGTGCAGGTCAGAGGCTTGTCACCCAGAAGCTATGCCCCATTTGGACGCATTTCTTCACTTTGAGTAGTGTCTGCGGCTAGATTTCACAATGAATCATATTTACATCTACTTACATAGTCGATGTACGGTCGTGAGGCATGGTGCGGGTGCTGGATGCGGCTCGCATCCCTCACGCGCCAACCTGACCGAATCCACTCAGCACGGTTTCAAGGGGCAAGCGCTATGGCAGATTTCTCCCGCCTTCCCGGACCCAACGCCGACTTGTGGGACTGGCAGCTCCTCGCGGCCTGCCGCGGGGTGGACAGTTCACTCTTCTTCCACCCTGAAGGTGAGCGGGGGGCCGCACGGAGTGCGCGCGAGAACTCGGCGAAAGAGGTTTGCATGAGGTGCCCGGTACGCGCGGAATGCGCGGCGCACGCACTGGCGGTGCGGGAGCCGTACGGCGTGTGGGGCGGACTGACGGAGGACGAACGCGAAGAGCTGATGGGGCGCGCGCGGCACCGGTTGATCCCGGCGACGAGCGGAGCGCCGGGAGCGGGGCGCGGCTGAGTCCGTCATCCGCCCGACCATCGCAGAAACGATTCTTCGAGGTCCTGGGCGTGTAGGCGGGCGCGGGCCGCGGGGTGCGGTTCCGCGTCGGTGAGGCGTGCGCGTTTCCGCCGGGGGCGGGAACGGGGGCGTCCCGCAGGCGTGCGCGTTTCCGCCGGGGCGGGAACGGGGGCGGGGTCTCGTGGCGCGGGGCGGGCCGTCTGTGCGGGTCCTCGCCGAGGCTCGGGCCCCGCGCCTCACACGTCGGCGAGACGGAAAGGGGGCGGGGGCTCGTGGGTGCGGCCGCCGTGGTGCTCCCTGCGGGAGTCCGCGGCACCGCGTCGGCGGGCCGCGGCGGACGGGTGCGGCCGCCCCGGCCCCTGCGGGCTCCCGCGCTCACGGGCTCACGGGCTCCGTACGGTCACAGGGGTCGACTCACAGGCGTCGACTCACAGGCAACGGTTCACAGGCGACAACGCGCCGGAGCACGCGCTCCGGCGAACGCGGCCACTCCAGCCGAGGCCGCGCCCCTGCGGGAAACCCCGGCACCGCCCGCTCCGGCGGGCCGCGACATGACGGGTGCGGCTGCCTTGGCTTCGGCGCTCACGGGACCGTCCGTACGGAACCACGAGGGTCGGGGGCGGCCCGCCCGCGGCGGCAGGGCAGGGCAGGGCAGGAGCGGACTTCGCTGGACTGCGGTGCCGAGGTCACGCGGGGGACGGGGTGGAGCGGGAGGCCGCGAGGGTCAGGTGGTGGAGGGTGGCCGACACCGCGGGGACCTGGGCGAGGTCGGGGAGGGTCAGGGCGACGATCTCGCGGGCCACGCGGGGGGCCACCGTGACCGTACGGGTGCCGTTGAGGCGTACCGACTCCAGCGCGAGTTCCGGCAGGACCGCCACGCCCAGGCCCGCTCCGACCAGGCCGATGACCGCGGGGTAGTCGTCCGTGGCGAAGTCGATGCGCGGGGTGAATCCGGCCTCTTCGCAGACCTCGACGAGTTGGCGGCGGCAGCGGGGGCAGCCGGCGATCCAGGGGTCGTCGGCGAGATCGGCGATGGCGACGGAGCCGGACTCGGCGAGCGGGTGGGCCTCGGGGAGCAGGCCGACGAGCCGGTCGTCGAGCACCGGGCGGACGATCAGGCCGTCCCATTCCGCTTCCCGTTCGGCGGTGCCGCCGTAGCGGAAGGCGAGGGCCACATCGCAGTCGCCGTCGCGCAGCATCTCCACCGAGCGCGGCGGTTCCGCCTCCACGAGGGAGACCCGTGTGCCGGGGTGGGCGGCCCGGAGTGCCGCCAGGGCGGTGGGGACCAGGGTGGAGCTGCCGCTGGGGAACGAGACCAGGCGGACCCGGCCGGCTCTCAGACCGGCGATGGCGGCGATCTCCTCCTCGGCCGCGGTCAGACCGGCGAGGATGCCGGAGGCATGGCGGACGAGGGCCTCCCCGGCCTGGGTGAGCCGCATCTCGCGGCCCGTGCGGATCAGCAGCGGGGTGCCCGCGGACGCCTCCAGCGCCTTCATCTGCTGACTGACGGCCGGCTGTGTGCAGCCCAGGGCGCGTGCCGCGGCGGAGAACGAACCGCTGGCGGCGACCGCGCGCAGGACTCGGAGATGACGGGCCTCTATCACCCTTCGATGATAAGAGTTCCTTGGGGGTGAAGCGAATTACTCGCTGGTTTCTTTGAGGGGTGCGGTTTAGCGTGGGGGCATGAAGCTTCTGACCGTGAATGTGGGCCGTCCCAAGGTCGTGGACTACTCGGCTACGCCGGGCGGGCTCACGGGGATCGACAAGCGGCCGACGGACGGGCCCGTTCGGGTGACGGACCCCGGTCCGGAGGGAGAGGGCGGCAGCGGGGTCGCGGGGGACAGCATCTGCGATCTCCGCTATCACGGCGGTACCCACCAGGCCGTGTACGCGTTCGCGCGGGAGGATCTCGACTTCTGGCAGCTCGAACTGGGCCGCCCCATCCCCAACGGCACCTTCGGTGAGAACCTCACCACGGTCGGCGTCGATGTGAGCGGGGCCAGGATCGGCGAGCGCTGGCGCATCGGCGGGGAGCTGGTGCTGGAGGTGACGAACGGCCGCGTTCCGTGCCGTACGTTCGCGGGCTGGCTGGGTGAGAAGGGCTGGGTCAAGCGCTTCACCCAGCAGGCCGAGCCCGGCGCGTACTTCAGGGTCGTCGAGCCCGGTGAGATCCGCGCGGGCGACCCGATCGAGATCGTGCACCGGCCGGACCACGAGGTGACGGTCTCCATGGCGTTCCGCGCCGCCAGCACCCAGCGGGAACTGCTGCCGTCGGTGCTCGCGGCGGGCGACGCGCTGCACCCCCTGCTGGCGGCGAAGGCGCACGACTACCTGCGGAAGCACGGGGACCGCCGCCTCCCGCTGTAGGTCTCGCGGTGGGCGACCGGTCCCCCTGGGGGGATGGGGCCGTTCGGTACGGGGCGGCGGGCGGGCGGCCCGCGTACGCCGGAGTCGTACGCGGGGCACGCGCGGGGCACTAACGTGCCGCCTATGACGACTGCACTGATTACGGGAGCGACCGCGGGCATCGGTGCCGCGTTCGCGCGGCGGCTCGCCGCCGATGGACGCAACCTGGTCCTGGTGGCCCGCGACACCAAGCGGCTGCAGGAGCAGGCCACCGAACTCCACGACCGGCACGGCATCGAGGCGGAGGTGCTGACCGCCGATCTGTCGCGGGACAACGGGATCGCGGCGGTCGAACGACGGCTCGCGGACCGCAGGCATCCGGTGGATCTGCTGGTCAACAACGCGGGCTTCGGCAACAAGGGGCACTTCCTGGAGGTGTCCATGGCCGATGAGCTGATGATGCTGAAGGTCCACTGCGAGGCCGTGCTGCGGCTCACCGCGGCTGCGGCGGAGCCGATGCGCGAACGCGGCCGGGGTGGCGTGGTCAATGTGGCGTCGGCGGCGGCCTTCCTCCCTCGCGGCACCTACGGGGCGTCCAAGGCGTGGGTGGTGCAGTTCACCCAGGGCGTCGCACGGGACCTGGCGGGGTCGGGCGTGCGGCTGATGGCCCTGTGCCCCGGATTCGTACGCACCGAGTTCCACCGGCGGGCCGGGATCGGGACGGACAAGATCCCGGGCTGGATGTGGCTCGACGCGGACAAGGTGGTGGAGGCCGCGCTGACGGACCTGGCGCGTGGGAAGCAGGTCTCCATCCCGGACGCCCGCTACAAGGCGCTGCTGGGGATGGCGAAGCTGGCGCCGCGCGGAGTGCTGGGCGGAGTCACCTCGAGCACAGGGCGCAAGTACGGCCCGCGGTGAGCCCGCGGTGAGCCTCTGGCAGGTCCGCGCCCCGGGTCGATGACGCCGGCCCGGCGGGCGGGGTCCGGTGCGAGGGGCGTGAGCCGCCGGTTCGGAGGCGTCGGCGCGGTGTGGAAGCAGCGCGGGCCCGCGGGCGGGGGTCTCGAAGACAGCGAGCCCGGTGCCCCCGCGACGGGGGCACCGGGCTCAGCCGTTGGCGTACCGGGTCAGTGGGCGTGACCGTGGCCGTGGCCCGCGTCGGCCTCTTCCTCGGCCGGCTTCTCGACGACCAGGGTCTCGGTCGTGAGCAGCAGGGAGGCGATGGACGCGGCGTTCTCCAGCGCGGAGCGGGTGACCTTGACCGGGTCGATGACACCGGCCTTCACCAGGTCGCCGTACTCGCCGGTCGCGGCGTTGAAGCCCTGGCCCTTGTCCAGCTCCGCCACCTTGGAGGTGATGACGTAGCCCTCGAGGCCGGCGTTCTCGGCGATCCAGCGCAGCGGCTCGACGGCGGCGCGGCGGACGACGGCGACACCGGTGGCCTCGTCGCCCTCCTTGCCGAGGTTGCCGTCCAGCACCTTGACGGCGTGGACGAGCGCGGAGCCACCACCGGAGACGATGCCCTCCTCGACCGCGGCGCGGGTCGCGGAGATGGCGTCCTCCAGACGGTGCTTCTTCTCCTTGAGCTCCACCTCGGTGGCGGCGCCGACCTTGATCACGCACACGCCGCCGGCCAGCTTCGCGAGGCGCTCCTGGAGCTTCTCGCGGTCCCAGTCGGAGTCCGTGGCCTCGATCTCGGCCTTGATCTGGTTGACACGCCCCGCGACGTCGGCGGAGTCGCCGCCGCCGTCGACGATGACGGTGTCGTCCTTGGTGATGGTCACGCGACGGGCGGTGCCCAGCACGTCCAGACCGGCCTGGTCGAGCTTGAGGCCGACCTCCTCGGCGATGACGGTGGCACCGGTGAGGGTGGCCATGTCCTGGAGCATCGCCTTGCGGCGGTCGCCGAATCCGGGGGCCTTGACGGCCACGGCGTTGAACGTGCCGCGGATCTTGTTGACGACGAGCGTCGACAGGGCCTCGCCCTCGACGTCCTCGGCGATGATCAGCAGCGGCTTGGAGCCACCCGACTGGATGACCTTCTCCAGCAGCGGCAGGAGGTCCTGGATGGAGGAGATCTTGCCCTGGTTGATCAGGATGTACGGGTCGTCGAGGACGGCCTCCATACGCTCCTGGTCGGTCACCATGTACGGGGAGAGGTAGCCCTTGTCGAAGGCCATGCCCTCGGTGAAGTCCAGCTCCAGACCGAAGGTGTTGGACTCCTCGACGGTGATGACACCGTCCTTGCCGACCTTGTCCATGGCCTCGCCGATCAGCTCACCGACCTGCTGGTCCTGAGCGGAGAGCGCGGCGACGGCGGCGATGTCGGCCTTGTCCTCGATGGGACGCGCGGTCGCGAGCAGCTCGTCGGAGACGGCCTTGACGGCGGAGTCGATGCCCTTCTTCAGGGCGGCCGGGGAGGCGCCTGCTGCGACGTTGCGCAGACCCTCGCGGACCAGCGCCTGGGCCAGCACGGTGGCGGTGGTGGTGCCGTCACCCGCGATGTCGTTGGTCTTGGTCGCCACCTCCTTCACCAGCTGGGCGCCGAGGTTCTCGTACGGGTCGTCGAGTTCGACCTCGCGGGCGATCGTGACACCGTCGTTGGTGATGGTGGGAGCGCCGAACTTCTTGTCGATGACGACATTGCGGCCGCGGGGGCCGATCGTCACCTTGACCGTGTCGGCAAGCTTGTTGACGCCGCGCTCGAGGGCGCGACGGGCGTCCTCGTCGAACTTCAGAATCTTCGCCATGAGAGCTTCTCTGTCCTCTTCTGATACGAACCGCGCCCCCAGCGCCCGGTTATGAGAGTCAGCGGGGGCCAGGGGCGCGGTTCAAGACAAAACGGAGTACGAAGAGCGCGGGTCGTCCGGAGCGAGCCCCGGGAAACCCGTGCTTCCCCTTCGACTACTTCTCGACGATCGCGAGCACGTCGCGGGCCGAGAGGACGAGGTACTCCTCGCCGTTGTACTTGACCTCGGTGCCGCCGTACTTGCTGTAGAGCACGACGTCGCCGGTCTTCACGTCGAGCGGCAGGCGCTCGCCGTTCTCGAAGCGACCCGGACCGACGGCGAGGACGACGCCCTCCTGGGGCTTCTCCTTCGCAGTGTCCGGGATGACCAGGCCGGAGGCCGTGGTCTGCTCGGCGTCGAGCGGCTGGACCACGATGCGGTCCTCAAGCGGCTTGATGGCAACCTTGGAGCTGGCGGTCGTCACGATCCGACCTCCCCCTTCGGAGATCTCACGGGGTTAACTGTCTGAGGTGGCGACCAGGTGGATCCGTCGTCGCGGGTGCCGGACCTGCCCGTCGCTGTGTTGGCACTCTCCGGTGGGGAGTGCCAGAGGCGAGACTATGACCGCGATTAGCACTCGGTCAAGCGGAGTGCCAATGCGGCGGGCGTGGCGAGGGTCCGGCGGGGGCCGGAAGGGGTGCGGAAGCAGGCCGGGACAGGGCCGGGAGAAGGCGGGGGTGAGACGGGGGCGAGACGGGGCGGAGAACTGCCGGGGCGTCCGGCGTGGCGACGATCCGTGGGCGGGCGACCCGGCCGGGGGCGGGTCGGCCGGGATGAGGTGGGTTGACCGTGCCGGGGTGGGCGACGTCCGGGCTCCGCCTCGGCTGACATGGGGTTTCCATGGTTCAGGGGTCCCTGTGGTCTGGAGGTCCGGCCGGGGGGGCTCTACGGCTCGCCACGGCGCATGAGCCGGCTTGTGAGCCGGCTTGTGAGGCGACTTATGAGGCGGCTCATGCGCCGCCCCGGCGGGCGCTCGGGCCTGTGTCGCCGTTCCGGTTCTCTGTGTCCACGCGGGTGCGCGGGGGAGCTTTCGGGTGTGAAGGAGCGGGGGCAGGCGTACGGAAGCGGTGGAGGCGGGTCAGCAGGCGCGTCGTCGATTCGGTGAACGCGGGCGGGTGAAGTCCGGGCGTACGCGGGGTGGGGGCCGGGGCGGGCGCGGGCCGCGTGCGGACGCGTGGCGCGGGCGCTTTGTGGCGCGCTCTCCGGGGCGCGCGGCGAGCGCCCGAAGCCCCGGCCCCGGAACCGGGCTGGGCTCGGGCCGTCTCGGGGAGACCCTTCGGGGCCTCGGGGCCGTCGCCCGCCGAGGCGGGGCGGGCCCCAGGAGCCCTCGGCTGGGCATCCCGCCCGGCAGCCGGTTCCTCGTGCTGCCCGGCATCCCGCCCTGCGGAGTCACTCGCCCCCGGCGCGGGGCTCCGCCGGATCCGGGCCACGGACGCGGGGGCGTCGGGGTGGACCGCCTTGCGGCCGAGCCGTTCGATGGGATCCACGGACACGGTGGGGTCCATGGACGGCGGCGCGCATGCGGTGGAGGCGAGCAGCGCGCCGAGCACGACCGCGAACGGCCCCGCCAGCGCGGCCGGAAGCCGACGGACACGGCTCATGCGCGACGCTCCGGAACCGGGCGTTCCGGAGCGGGATACTCCGGAGCGGGACACATGGCCGCGCAACGCTCCGGAAGGCGAGGCCCCGGAACACGGCGCTCCGGGGCGCCGACCGCCGACTCACATACCGTCGGTTTGCAAACCATCGGCTCAGACACCGCCGACCCGCCCGCCCCCGGTGCGCCGGCATCCGCCGAGTCGGCGGTCTCCAGCGCGTGCGCTCGGCCCACCGGTCGCGGCCCGCCCGTCGCGGCCCGCCCGTCGCGGCCCGTCGGTCTCCGGCCCGTCGGTCTCCGGCGCGGCGAGGTCATACGTAGTCCTCAAGCCGTGCCACGGCGTACCCCTTGTCCGTCACGGTCTTCATGACCTGGCGGACCATGTCGGCCATGGAGCCCTTCCAGGCGCCGCGGCCCCGGAAGTGCGTGAGGATGATGTCGCCGGGATGCAGGTCCCGGTCCGTTTCCCGCCACTCCATACGGTCGGGGAACGCCTCGGCGGCCCAGATCGGCACCGCCTTGACACCGCATGACTGGGCAGCGTGCAGGGTTTCCCGGTTGTAGTTGCCGTACGGCGGGCGGAAGAGCGGGGGTCGCTTGCCGAACTGCTTCTCCAGGATGTCCTGCTGGCCGCAGATCTCCTTCTTCTGCTCGTCGTAGGAGAGGCCGGGCATATAGCGGTGGTTGAGGGTGTGGTTCTGCAGGGAGACGCCTCGGTCACGCATCTGCCGGAAGTAGCCGTAGTTGTCGTTGATCACATAGTCGCTGAGGAAGGCGCTGTACGGGATCTGGAGCTCCGTCATCATCCGGAGGAACTCGGGATCCTTCTCCGCGCCGTCGTCGATCGTCAGGAAGACGATCTTCTCCTTCACCGGCACCGTTGTGAAGACCGGTGGCAAGGACTCGCCATCCGCCACCTCGAAGCCCTTGCGGGTGGTGATCGTCGGTTTGATGGCGGGCGGCTGGGGCGCGGGCAGCGGGGTCTTGGTCAGCCCCCACTTTCTCGCCGCGACGGCACGTTGGGCCTGTAGGCGTTTGACCCTCTCCACATACGCGGCGAGCGACCCGGCGGGGCCCGCCTGCTGTGCCGCCTTCTCCGCCTCCTCGATCTGATCGGCCTCCACCTCCTGGCCGGGCAGCGACTTCACCCTGTCGCTGTCTTCCTGGGTGATGACACCGCAACCGGTGCCGAAGAGGCCCAGGAGAAGGGCTGCCGCGACGGCGCGGCGGCACGATCGGCCACGGGCGGCCCGCGCACCGGTCGGCCGGCCGCGTGGCCGGGGGACAGGGTGGCCGACCGTGTGCCGAGGGTCCCGCTCGTTCGCCGGGCCGCCTGCCGAACCGACCCCCGAACCGACCCCAGGACCGGCTGCCGGTCCGGCTGCCGAACAGACCGCCGGACCGGCTGCCTGCCCGGCACCCCGGCCCTCGGCCGTCGCTTTTCCCGCTTGTCTGACTAGCTGCATGGCGCTGGATCCTGTCAGCGCGGATCAGCCGGACCCGGCCGACACCGCGGCCACCGGTGGAGAGTGACCCTCCTGGTCCACAGCGGAGACGGCACCTGGCCCACAATGGACAATGGACCGGGTGAACGACCTCTCCGCCCTCCTCACCGACGAGGGCCAGGCCCTGCTCGCCGAAGTCCGGGACCACGACCACTCCCAGGAGTTGGCGATCGCCACCCGCCTCCGCCGCGATCACCCCGCCGAACTGGTCTCGGCGGCACTCGGCCAGGCGCGGCTGAGGCAACGCGCGGTGGCGAAGTTCGGCGAGCACGACGCGTACCGCATGTACTTCACGCCGAACGGTGTCGAGCAGGCGACCCGTAAACCGGTCGCCGAGTACCGGGCCGCCCGCTTCGCCGCCCTCGGGGTGCGCAGCGCGGCGGATCTGTGCAGCGGCGTCGGCGGCGACGCGATCGCCCTGGCACGCGCCGGCATCCGGGTGCTGGCCGTCGACCGGGACCCGCTGACCGCCTCCGTCGTCCGCGCGAACGCCGAGGCCCTCGGGCTCGCCGACCTGATCGAGGTCCGGTGCGCGGATGTCATGGCGACCGACACCTCGGCGTACGACGCCGTCTTCGTGGACCCGGCCCGCCGGGGCGGCCGTGGCCGGGTCTTCGACCCGGAGGCGTACTCACCGCCGCTGTCCTGGGCGATCGCCGCGGCCCGCACCCGTCCGCACGCGGCCCTCAAGATCGCGCCCGGTGTCCCGCACGAGCTGGTTCCCGCCGACGCCTCGGCGGAGTGGATCTCGTACGAAGGCGATGTGAAGGAGGCGGTCCTCTGGTTCGGCACGGCACCGGACACGCGCACCGGCACGGTACCGGGTGGGATCGCCGCGACCCTGCTGCCGGGGCCGTACACGCTGACCGGCCGTGGCCTCCCGAACCCCGCGGTCCGTCCCGTCGGCCGCTTTCTCTACGAGCCGGACGGGGCGGCGATCCGCGCGCATCTGGTCGCCGAGGTCGCCGCCGAGGTGGACGGCGGTCTGATCGACGAGACGATCGCCTACATCGCCTCGGACGTTCTGCGGGCGGTTCCGTACGCCACCGCGTACGAGATCACCGACGAACTCCCCTTCAGCCTCAAGAAGCTGAAAGCCCTGGTGCGCGAGCGTGAGATCGGTGTGCTGACGGTGAAGAAGCGGGGCTCGGCGGTGGAGCCCGAGGAACTGCGGCGCAGGGTGAAGCCACAGGGGCCGAACGCCGCGACGGTGTTCCTGACGAGGGTGGCGGGAGCGCCCACCATGCTGATCGGCGGGCCCGTGCGAACGGAGTCGCCCTGATGTGCCCCCGCGGCCCGAAGGCGTACTCACCGGCGGACCGCTGACGCGGCTCGTCGCACGGCCGCGCTCGGGCCGGACATGGACCGGACGCGGGCCGGACATGACCGGAGGCGGATCGGAGGCGGATCGGAGGCGCGGACGCCGCGGGTTCACCGGCAAGCCTCTCCGGTCAGCGGTGTGCTCCTCCGCGTTCGCGGGACGGGACCGCGGTGAGGAGGCCGGCGGCCCAGCGATGGTGGGCGATGGTCTTCGTCAGGCCCAGGACCCCCGCCGCGCAGAGGAGAACGCCCGTGCCCACCAGGAAGGTGGTGAGGCTGGTGGTCGTGCCGCCGACGGGCGCGGGGCTCGTGAGCGCGGTGACGGTGAGCCAGAGGCCCGTCGTGGTGAGCGCGAGGGACAGAAGCAGCCAGGCCGAGGTCATACCGGGCCACTGGAAGCGGGTGTCACCGACCGGGTCGCGGTCCAGATCCCCCCACTGGCGGAGCAGATCGCGTACGGCCCGGTCGCGGCGGACCCCGATGACCAGGGCGATGCCGGACGGCACCAGAACCGGGAGAGCCAGGACGCAGAAGGCGGCGGAGAAGACCAGAGTGAACGCGTCCACGGTGTCTTCGAGGGAGATCAGCGCCGTGCTGACCAGCGCCCAGCCCAGTTCGCTCCCCGCCACCACCAGCAGGAAGAGCGCCAGCCTGGCCGGGCCGACGGATTGGCGCGTCAATTCGGTCAGGGCCGCGGTCCGGTCCGCGAACAGGGCGTCGCGGTCCTGGCGGGACCGCATCCGCTCACATGGTGGGGGTGGGGGGAGCGCGGGGGGCATGGCGCGAGACTATCGAGCGCCGACGTGGTACCAGTCCGTCCCGCCGAACGCCGCGCTATCACCGCGCCCTCACCGCCCGCCTCGGCCTGGCCGCCCCAGCCGTCCATGAACCGTCCATGAACCGTCGGCCCAGCCGCCGTGGGTCCGGGTTGGGACAGGTCGCGAACCCGGTCCGGTCTGTGCACGGTCCGGATGCCGCTCCTCCTTCGCTTTCCGGTCCGGAACTTCCTGGTTCGGAATTTCCCGGTCCGGATCCTGCGCCCGGCCCCGGCTCCGGCCCTGATTCGGATCCTGGGCCCAACCCTGGACCCTGTCCCGGTCCCGGTCTCCCGGTCCGGGTGCGGCCCCGTACCCGTACCCCTCAGTCAGCCGTCCGTCCCCCCGCCGACTCCCCCCGCGCGTGCCCGCAACAACTCGCGCTCCCTCTCGTTCCGGGTCAGCTCGGCCGCCCGTTCGAACTCCCGGCGGGCCTCCGCCGTGCGGCCGAGGCGGGCGAGCAGGTCTCCGCGAACGCTCGGCAGGAGGTGGTACTCCTTCAGTGCGGGGGCCGACGCGACCGCGTCCACCAGGGGAAGGGCCGACTCGGGGCCGTATGCCATGGAGACGGCGACGGCACGGTTCAGTTCGATGACCGGGGACGGGACGATGGACGTGAGCCGGTCGTACAAGGTGGCGATGATCCGCCAGTCGGTGTCCTCGTAGCGGACGGCTCGGGCGTGGCAGGCGGCGATCGCCGCCTGGAGGACGTACGGCCCCGGCGGGCCGCCCAGCGCGTTGGCGCGGGCGAGAGCCGTGAAACCCCGCTGAATGAGGAGTTTGTTCCAGCGGGTGCGGTTCTGGTCGGCGAGGAGGACGGGTGCGCCGTCCGGAGCGGTGCGGGAGGCGATGCGGGACGCCTGGATCTCCAGCAGCGCGCTCAGGCCGTGGACTTCGGATTCGCCGGGCATGAGGCCGGCGAGCACCCGGCTCAGGCGGAGCGCGTCCTCGCAGAGGGCGGGGCGGAGCCAGTCGTCGCCCCTGGTGGCGGAGTAGCCCTCGTTGAAGACGAGGTAGACGACTTCCAGTACGGACCCGAGGCGGGCGGCGCGATCGGGTCCGTACGGCACCTCGAAGGGGACGCCCGCCGCGGCGAGGGAACGTTTCGCCCGGACGATGCGCTGGGCGATCGCCGCCTCCGTGGCGAGGAAGGCTCGCGCGATCTCCTCCGTGGTCAGCCCGCCCAGCAGCCGCAGGGTGAGCGCGATCCGGGCGTCGGTCGACAGCACCGGATGGCAGGCGGTGAAGATCAGCCGCAGAAGGTCGTCGTCGATGTCGTCGGCGTCCGTCAGCAGGGCCGGTTCGGCGGGCGGCGGGACGTCTTCGAGGGCGCGCCCGACCTCCGCCAGCTTGCGGGCGTAGGTCTCCTTGCGGCGTACGAGATCGATGGCGCGGCGCTTGGCGACCGCCGTGAGCCAGGCTCCGGGTCTCTCCGGGACGCCTGATCGCGGCCACTGCTCCAGCGCGGCGACCAGGGCGTCCTGCGCGATCTCCTCGGCAATGCCCACATCCCGGACGATCCTGGTGACACCGGCGATGATCCGCGCCCGCTCGATCCTGAATGCCGCTTCCACCGCGCCCGCGGGCGTGTCCGCCGTGCTTACTGTCGTCACGGCAATCCATCAGAACAGCCCCGGGCAGCGGCGGCAACCGCGACGGATCCGGACCGGTCCGGGGCGAGTCCGGAGCGGTCCGGGGCGAGTCCGGAGCGGTCCGGGGCAGTCCCGTCGGTACCGGTCAGTTCATGTCAGTCCTCGGAGATCTGGCGCACCTCGGCGGTGACCGTCCACTGGTCGTCGTGGACCTGGAGGAAACGCTTCGCCCATTCCAGCGCCTCGGCCTTGTCCTTGCACTGCGTGATCGAGTAGCCGCCGATCACTTCCTTGCTCTCGGTGAACGGCCCGTCGGTGTACGACAGCTTGCCGCCGGCCCAGGTGACGCGGGTGCCGTCGGCGGTCGGGGTGAGGCCGGCCGTGTCGAGCATGACCCCGGCCTTGGTGATCTCTTCGAGCAGGGCGCCCATCCGCTCGCCCATCTCCTCGCTGAAACCTTCGGCGGGGATGTTGTTCTCATCGATACGGATCATGGTCAGAAAGCGCGGCATGGTGACTCCTCGGTCGAACCGGCCGACGCGGCGGTCGCGGCGGTCGCGGCAGTCGCTGCGGTTGCTGCGGTTGCTGCCTTCGCTGCGGTTGCTGTGATCGCGGCGGTCGAACCGGTCGATTCGTTCGGTGTGGTCGTGGCGGCGGGATCGTTCCCGCCGCCCTCTCTCACCCCTCTGTCGAACGGGAGACGACCGGATCGACACCTTCCGCGAAATTCTCCGAAGTTTTCTTCCCGGCGGCCACCGGAGCCTGGCCGACCCCGGCCCCGACCCCGACCCCGGCCGCGACCCCGACCCCGCCCGGCAGCACGACCGGCGCCGTCAGGGAACCCGCCGCCGACCCCGGACGTCGGCGGTCAGTCGGTTCCCAGCGATTCGAAGCGCCAGCGGTGCACCGGCCTGGTGATCAGGTCCGCCGCGGGCTCCGGCAGTTCCGGAAGCTCCGCACCCGCGCCGACGCTCCCGGCCGGGCCCTCACCCGCGTCCGCCATCTGCCACCACGTGATGACCAGCACCCGGTCCCGCCCGGCCCGGAAGGACTCGCGGCGCAGCGGATCACGGGCCAGTTCCTGGGCCCGGGCCCACTCCAGCAGCTCCGCGCCCCGGCCCTGGACCGCCCGCGCCTCCCACATCAACGCCACGACGGTCATGAGTACAGGTTGTCCTTACTGACCTCGTGCACATGGTCGTGAGAGTGAGCATGAGCATGGGAGTGGGAGTGGGAGTCCGTATGGGCGTGGGCACGGGACTGGCCCGGCACATGCGGGTCCGTCACCGGCAGCGAGGAGTCCGCCGACAGCTCCAGATCCGATGCGGGCCGGTTCCGCGCCACCATCTCCGCGCCCAGTGCCGCCACCATCGCCCCATTGTCGGTGCACAGTCCGGGGCGGGGCACCCGCAGCCGGATGCCCGCGCGCTCGCAGCGCTCCTCGGCCAGCGCCCGCAGCCGGGAGTTGGCGGCCACACCGCCGCCGATCATCAGATGATCGACGCCTTCGTCCACACAGGCCCGTACGGCTTTACGGGTCAGCACATCGACCACCGCCTCCTGGAAGGAGGCCGCCACATCCCGTACCGGGACGTCCTCCCCCGCCGCCCGCTTGGCCTCGATCCAGCGGGCCACCGAGGTCTTGAGACCGGAGAAGGAGAAGTCGTACGCGGGGTCCCGCGAGCCCGTCAGTCCGCGCGGGAACGCGATCGCCGCCGGGTCGCCCTCCCTCGCCAGCCGGTCGATGACGGGTCCGCCGGGGAAGCCCAGATCCAGCACGCGCGCGATCTTGTCGAACGCCTCGCCCGCCGCGTCGTCGATCGTCGCGCCCAGCGGCCGTACATCGCTGGTGATATCGGGCGCGAGCAGCAGCGAGGAGTGGCCGCCGGAGACCAGCAGCGCCATCGTGGGCTCGGGCAGCTTGCCGTGCTCCAACTGGTCGACGCAGATGTGCGAGGCCAGGTGGTTCACTCCGTAGAGGGGCTTGCCCAGCGCGTAGGCGTACGCCTTGGCCGCCGACACCCCCACCAGCAGCGCGCCCGCGAGGCCGGGCCCGGCCGTGACCGCGATCCCGTCGAGGTCCCGCGCGGAGACCCCCGCCTCCTTCAGTGCGCGCTCGATCGTCGGAACCATCGCCTCCAGGTGCGCGCGGGAGGCGATCTCCGGGACCACTCCGCCGAAGCGGGCGTGGGTGTCGACGCTGGACGCGACGGCGTCGGCGAGCAGGGTCGTGCCGCGTACGACGCCGACGCCCGTCTCGTCGCAGGAGGTCTCGATACCGAGTACGAGCGGTTCGTCAGCCATCAGTGAACATTCCCTTGCACATGGAGCCGCATGACGAGCGCGTCGACGTTGGCGGGCTGGTAGTAGCCGCGGCGGATTCCGATGGGCTCGAAGCCGAAGCGCTCGTACAGCTTCTGGGCCCTGGTGTTGTCCACCCGGACTTCGAGGAGTACTTCCTCGCACTCGAAGGCGGTGGCGTGGCGCAGCAGATCGGTGAGGAGGCGCGCGCCGAGACCTGTGCCCCACTTCTCGCGGGCGACCGCGATGGTCAGCACGTCGCCGAGGCCGCCGGCCGCCGCCAGACCCGCGTATCCGACGATGGCTCCCCCGCCGGTCTTCCCGTTGTCGCCCTGGTCGTTGTCGTTGTCGTTCTGGTCGTTGTCGTTCTCGCGTTTCGCGTCGTTCGCGTCGCTGTCAGGGCTGCCGGTCCCTCCGGCCTCCGCCACGACGTATCGGCGGGTGGCGCGCGGCCCGCGCGCGTGGGCGAGATCGGACCAGAACATCCCGAGCGACCAGGCGTCCTCGGGGAAGAGATCCCGTTCCAGCTCGTACACGGGCCCGATGTCCCACCAGCGCATCTCGCGCAGGACGGGATCCTGTACGTCCGTCACTTCGGGGTGACCACCTTGTAGTTCTTCGGCACCTGGGCGTCCGGCCTGCGCAGGTACAGCGGCAGCGGCGGAAGGAACCCCGTCGTGGACGGGAGATCGCCGGGCGTCGGGGCACCGTCGGAACCACCGGCAGCGGCATCCGCCACGGCCGGCACGTCATCGGCCGGCACGTCCACGACCGCGCTCGCCGCCACGGCCCCGGCCGCGAGTCTCTCCGCGGCGAGCGACGCCAGCGCGCCGGCGCGGACATGCTCGGGGCCGCGCGCGTCCGGGAAGGCGTCGGGGTAGAGCAGCGCCCCCGCTCCGACGACCGGCAGACCCGCGACCCGCTCGGCGATCTCGGACGGCCGGTCCACGGCGGGCTCGCCGACCCGCTCGCGCGCGGACGCGTAGGGCGCCCAGTAGACCTCCTTGCGGCGCGCGTCGGTCGCCACCACGAAGGGCTCGTCGAGACCGCTCGCGTACGCGAGCCCGTCCAGCGTGCACAGCCCGTACACCGGCACGCCCAGCGCCGAGGCGAAGGTCGCGGCCGTCACCAGGCCGACCCGGAGTCCGGTGTACGGGCCGGGGCCGACGCCCACGACCACCCCGGTGACGGCGTCGAGTTTCACCCCGGCATCGGCGAGCACCCGGTCGACGGCGGGCAGCAGGAGTTCGCCGTGGCGGCGCGCGTCGACGCGGCTGGACTCGGCGATGACGCGGTCGCCGTCGTGGAGGGCGGCGGTGACGGCGGGCGTGGCGGTATCTACGGCGAGCAGGAGCACGCAAACAGCCTACGGCTCCCGCGCCGGGCGCACGGCTCCCGCTCTCAGGGGTGCGGCGGCTGCTACCGTCGCCCACGGGTACGTTCGATTCGAAGAGCTTCGAGAGGTGGCGCACGGTGGCACGGAGCAGCTCGGGACTGGTGGCCGGGCTCACGGCGACCGCTCTGGCCGCCGTCTGTTTCCTCGCCTATCAGGCGCAGGCGAGCGTTTCCGACGCCAAGGGCAAGCTCGGGACCCCGAGTGCGGCGCCCACGTCGAAGTCCCCCCAGAAGACAGTGGATCCGCAGGCTCTGCCCGTGAACTCGGGCAGTGGTGTGCGGGTCGTCTACGGGCTTGTGGCCAAGCGCGTCTGGCTGGTCGACGGGCAGAACAAGGTGTCGCGCACCTTCGAGGTCATGCCGTCGACCGTGAACCCCTCGCCCGGCTCGTACTCGGTGACCTCACGGTCAGGGACGATCCCCGGCTCGGACGGGCAGCCGATCGAGCACGTGGTGCGGTTCGCCACCGTCGAGAAGGTCTCGATCGGTTTCAGCGCCGCGGTGAACGGATCGATGAAGAGCCCCGACCCCGAGAAGAAGACCGGGGGCGTGCGGATGACACGCGCGGACGGCAACGCGATGTGGAAGTTCGCGGCGATCGGCTCGAAAATCGTCGTCGTTCCGTAGTCCCGTGGTCCCGTGGTCCCGTGGTCCCGTGGTCCCGTGGGGCCTCTCGTTCGGATCTTGCCCCCAGGGGCGCGGGAGAGCGGCCGGAATCCGTGGCCGCGAAACCGCTCGTACGAAGGACGCGGCGCGGACGGGAGTGGGCGCGGCCGGGCGGTCCGTCCCGTCGGTCGACGTCCCGCGAGCCCGTGGCGAGAACAGGCGAGATCACGCGACCGACCCGTACCCGTACGCGGTACTACGCGGCGTCGAGCGACTCCCCCTCCGAGCGCGATTCGGGGCACGGCGGGGTCGAGACCGCGCTCGCGGCGGCGCACGACGCCAGCAGCTCACGCATCGAAGGGGCCGGTGACGGTATCCGCGACGGGGCCACCGGCTCGGCGGACTGCTGCCGTGACGGCCGCTGGCCGGGTTCACGCTCGGACGCCTGCATGGATGCCTCCTGGGTCGCGGGGGCAGAGTGGTTAGGTAGACCTAACCAAACTTCCGTACCATGTGACCACGGAGGACACGGCACGCGCAATATTTTCCCGACGTCTTGTCGGAATACCCACAGTCCGGCGCCGGTAACCCGCCAACCGGTTCAGACCACCAGGTCCACGCCGGCCCACCGAGGCCCGTAGCCGGTCAGGGTCACCTCGCGTCGGTCGTCGCCCTCGGGGCGGTCGCCGTCGTCGGCCGTACCGTCCGCGGCGGCGCCCGCCACCGCTCCCCCGTGTCCCACGATCCGGTGGATCACCACATGCAGCCGGTCGTCCGAGAGGTCCTCGACCTTCCCGTCGCCCCACTCCACGACCACGACCGAGTCCGGCAGCGAGACGTCGAGGTCGAGGTCCTCCATCTCGTCGAGTCCGCCTCCGAGCCGGTAGGCGTCCACATGCACCAGGGCGGGCCCGCCGACCAGCGAGGGGTGGACGCGCGCGATGACGAACGTCGGGGAGGTGACCGCGCCGCGCACGCCGAGGCCCTCGCCGAGGCCGCGCGCCAGGGTCGTCTTGCCCGCGCCCAGTTCGCCCGTGAGCATCACCAGATCGCCGGGGCGCAGCAGCTTCGCGAGCCGCCGTCCCAGTTCCTGCATCCGGTCGGCGGAGTCGATCGACGTACGGGCGGCGGACGACTCAGCCGCCGGGCTGTGCGGTGCTTCCATACGGGCCAACGTTAGCCGCTGCCGGTACCGCGCCGACGCGCGCGAGCAGGTCCGCGAGCCGGTCCGTGACGACCTCCGGATGCTCCAGCATGACCAGATGCCCGGCGTCCGGCACGATCACCAGCTCCGAGTCCGGCAGCAGATCCGCGATGGCCTCGCTGTGCGAGCTGGGCGTGACCAGGTCCTTGTCTCCGGCCAGCACGAGCACCGGGACCTCCTGGAAGACGAGGAGCGCGCCCCCCTTCTCGTGGTCGTCGAAGGCCGGGTAGAACTCGGCGACCACGTCGATCGGCGTCGATTCGATCATCCGCTCCGCGAAACGGGCGATGGCCGGGTCCACGTCACGGGACGAGAACGAGTACCGCTTGATGAGGCCCGCGAAGAGATCGGCTGTGGCGCGGCGGCCCCGCTCCACCAGTTCGGCCTGCGAGCCGAGCGCCCGGAGCACACCGGGGAGTACTCGCTTTATGACGTTGACGCCCGCGAGCGGCAGACCGTAGTTCACCTCGCCGAGCGCCCCGCTCGACGTGCCGACGAAGCCGACGCCGACGACCCGTTCCCGTACCAGCTCGGGGAACTGGTCGGCGAGCGCCATCACCGTCATCCCGCCCATGGAGTGCCCGACGAGCACCAGCGGGCCCTCCGGCGCGGCGGCGGCGATGACGGCCATCAGATCGCGGCCGAGCTGCTCGATGGAGACCGGCACCCGGTCGGGGCCCTGCTGGGACGCGCCGCGCTCGGAGCGGCCGTGGCTGCGCTGGTCCCAGTGCACGGTACGGACCAGTCCGCGCAGGGCGGCGCGCTGGAAGTGCCAGGAGTCCTGGCTGAGGCAGTAGCCGTGGGAGAAGACGACGGTGACGGGAGCGGGGGTCTTGCGGCCGAAGAGTCTGCGGCGGCGCGGGCCGCCCGCGTCGGGGTCGATCTCGTCGATCTCGTAGTGGAGCTGGGTGCCGTCGTCGGCGAGCGCCTTGCCCGGCACGCCGCGCAGTGATCCGTACGGTCCCGAGGCGTCGAGTGCGAGGCGGGCCTTCTTGCGCATGCCCCGGCCGACGGTGACGCGTTCGATCGCGACGCCCGCCGCCGCCCCGGCGGCGAGCACGCCTATCGCGGCGCCGGCGAAGCCCGCGCGACGCCAGTTGCCGGTCGTGGCGGCCGAGGCGACGTCCGCCGCCGCCGCTACGGCGTCCCCCGTGCTGGTATCGCTCACCGTGCCGCTCCTCGTCGTCGCGATGCGTGCTGCGCTGCTGCTTGCCTCAGACGCTCTGGTTCGGGCTGCTCTGGTTCGGGCTGCTCTGGTTCTAGTCGGTCTGAGCCGGGCCGGACTGGGCTGGGCCGGACTGAGCCGGGCCGCTCCGGGTGGGGCCGTTCTCGTCCGGTGCGGCCTCGTTCGGGCCGCTCTCGTTCAGATAGACGCGTGGAACCCTCGCGCCGATGCGCGTGACGATCTCGTACGCGATGGTGCCCGCCGCCCGGGCCCAGTCCTCGGCGGTGGGCTCGCCCCTGTCGCCGGGGCCGAACAGCAGCGCCTCGTCGCCTTCCTTGACCTTCTGCCCGCCGAGATCGACGACGAACTGGTCCATGGCGACCCGGCCGGCCACGGTCCGCCGCTCACCGCCGACCAGGACCGGGCCCCGGCCGGAGGCGTGGCGCGGGATGCCGTCCGCGTAACCGAGGGGGATGAGGCCGAGGGTCGTCTCGTTCCCGGTGACGTACTGGTGCCCGTAGCTGACGCCGTGCCCCGCGGAGACCTCTTTGACGAGGGCGACGGACGCGGCGAGCGTCATCGCGGGCCGCAGGCCCAGTTCCTGATGGGTCCAGTGGTCGGGGACGGGCGAGACGCCGTACATCGCGATGCCCGTCCGTACGAGGTCGAAGTGGGCGTCGGGGAGGGTGAGGGTCGCCGGGGAGTTGGCCATATGACGGACCTCGGGCTCGATGCCCTCCTTCTCCGCGTACGCGAGCATGTCGCGGAACGCGTCGAGCTGGAGAGGGATCGAGGGGTGGCCCGGCTCGTCCGCACAGGCGAAGTGGGACCACACGCCGGTGACCTTGACCGTCCCCTCGGCCTCGGCCGCGCGGGCGGCGGCGACGAGTTCGGGCCAGTCGGCGGGCTGGCAGCCGTTGCGTCCCAAGCCGGTGTCGGCCTTGAGCTGGATACGGGCGGGGCGGCCCGCCTCGCGAGCGGCGGCGGCGGCCTCGGTGAGTGCCCACATGCCGCTGACCGCCATGTCGAGCCCGGCCTCGACGCCCTCCCGCCAGGGGTCGCCCGGTGTCCAGAGCCAGCACAGCACCGGCGCTTCGACACCGGCGGCGCGCAGCGCGAGCGCCTCGTGCGGGGTGGCGGTCCCGATCCAGGTGGCCCCGGCCTCCAGAGCGGCCCTGGCGCAGGGCAGCGCGCCGTGTCCGTACCCGTCCGCCTTCACGACGGCCATCAGCTGGGCGCCGGGCGTGCGGGCGTTCAGCGCGCGCACATTGGCGCGCAGGGCGGCGAGATCGATCTCGGCGCGGGCTCGTGGAGACGTGACAGGTGTCCGGTTCATCGCGCCCAGTCTCTCAGAGCCCTACGCCATCGCCCGTCCAACAGGTCCCGGTTTCAACGAGACCGTCCGTGTGCGCTTGCTCACGGGAGAGCGGGCCGTCCCACGGGAGAAGCCGCCCCCGCACTCACCTGCATGGGGACGCGCCCGCCTGGGCGGATGCGAGGGAATCCGGCCATTCGGGTGGTTTGGGGTCGCGGAGTCGCGGGGGGCGACCGGGACGGGTGGACGCGCGGGCGGGTCCGTACACCCGCCCCCGCAGGGCGGACCCGCACCCCGTCCACGCGAGCGCGGGCGTGGGCGTGGGCACGCCGGATCGGTTCGCTCCCGCCCAGGCGCGGGCCGGGGCGGCCCGAGCCACGCCCACCACCACCGAGACCGCACGGCACCGCGGCACCGCGGCTACCCCCGGCGGACGTCCCTCCACGCCAGGCCCAGGTTCTCCGCCACCTCGTATGAAGTGATCGGCGTTGCCGACGACGCCGCGTGGCGTGCCGCCAGGCCGTGGAGGTAGGCGGCCGCCGAGGCCGCGTCCCGAGGGGGGAGGCCGGTGGCGAGGAGGGAGCCGGCGAGACCGGAGAGGACGTCGCCGCTGCCGGCCGTGGCGAGCCAGGGGGTGCCCATGGGATCGACCCGGACAGGAGGCCCGCCCGGCCGGTGGACGCCGGGCGCGGCGATCAGGGTGGTGGAGCCCTTGAGCAGCACCGTCGCCCCGAAACGCGCGGCCAGTTCGCGTACCGACGCAAGGCGGGCGGACTCGACCTCGTCGCGGGTGACGCCGAGCAGCGCGGCGGCCTCACCGGCATGCGGGGTGAGCAGGGTCGGGGCCGCCCGGTCGCGTAGAGCGGACTCGTCCAGCGCGCGCAGGCCGTCGGCGTCCACCAGAACCGGGACGTCGGAGTCGAGGATCTCGTGTACGGGGTCGAGGTCGTCGCCGAGGCCGGGGCCGACCACCCACGCCTGGACTCGGCCCGCCTTCGCGGGCGGCCCGGCGTGCACGAGGGTCTCCGGGAAGCGGGCGATCACGGCGTCCGCCGGGTGGCCGACATAGCGGACCGCGCCCGCGCCGCCGCGCAGGGCCCCCGCGACCGCGAGAACGGCCGCGCCGGGGTAGCGGGCGGAACCGGCGGCGATGCCGACGACCCCGCGCCGGTATTTGTCGCTCTGCACCGCGGGGTCGGGCAACAGCCGGGCCACGTCGGCGTGTTGCAGCGACTCGAGACCGGGGACGGACGGCAGATGCGCGCCGAGGCCGATGTCGACAAGTCGTACCGTGCCCGCGTACTCCCGCGCCGGATCGATCAGCAGGCCCGGCTTGTACGTGCCGAAGGTGACCGTCGCGTCCGCCCGCAGGGCATCGCCGCGCACCTCGCCGCTGTCCGCCTCCACACCGCTCGGGAGATCGACCGCGACGACGACGGCGCCGGAGCCGCGCGCGGCCCGAGCGACGGGAACGGCGTCCGGCCGCAGCCCTCCCTTGCCGCCGATCCCGGTGATGCCGTCGAGGACGAGGTCGGCGGCGGCCAGCGCCTCGAAGGGGTCGTCGGCGATCCGCCCGCCCGCGCCGGTGAGCGCGGCGAGCCCACCCGGATGCGTACGGCCGGGCGCGAGCAGAACCGCGTTGACACCCGCTCCCCTGCGCGCCAGCCGTGCCCCCGCGTAGAGCGCGTCACCGCCGTTGTCCCCGCTGCCGACGAGGAGGACGACCCGCGCTCCGTACACCCGCCCGAGCAGATCCGCGCAGGCCGCCGCCAGTCCGGCGGCGGCACGCCCCATGAGCGCGCCTTCCGGGAGCCGTGCCATCAGCTCGGCCTCGGCGTTTCTGGCGGTGTCCACGCTGTGAGCGGTACGCATGCTCCCGAGTCTGCCCCAGGGCGGGCCCGGCCGCCCCATGTGACCCAAATGCGCCGCGAGAGGTCCGAGTTGCCACCCGCAGGCAGCGGGCGAGACGGGGTTGACGCGACCTCAAGAGCAACTTAGGTTTGCCTTACCTAACCAGCTCCTGAACTCCGGCTGTCTCATGGGCCCGTGAAACCGGCGACCCACGAGACCTGCGAAGACCTAGACTCCCGAACCCCGCGAAAGGTGTCCTCACCATGCGCTCTGCCGCTCGCACCGCCACGCGTACGACCGCTCGCGCCGCCGTCGCCCTGCTCGGGGCCACCGCCCTCACCCTGGGGCTCGCGTCCGCCGCCTCGGCGGCCACCGTCAACCGCACGGTGGTGGACGGCCCGACGTACAACCTCTCCCTCACCGCGCCGAGCACGGCCGCCGCGTCCGGACAGAACGTCACCGTCAGCGGCACCGGATACAACCCCTCCCAGGGCGTGTACGTCGGCCTGTGCGCCATACCCTCGGGCGTCGACGTGACCGACCCCGCCACCTGGGACAAGAAGCCGACCCCGTGTCTGGGCGGCCAGGACCAGGCGGGCACGACCGGCGCCTCGCACTGGATCAACAGCGACTGGTACTGGATGTCCCCGAACAACTCCTCCCCTTACACGGAGGCGAACGGGCGCGGCAGCTTCAGCGTGCAGATCCACGTCAAGGCCCAGATCTCATCCACCGTCACCTGCGGCCAGTCGGGCGTGACCTGCGCGATCGTCACCCGCGCCGACCACTTCGACTCCAACGACCGCAAGTACGACGTCTACGTCCCGGTGACCTTCTCCTAGCCATGGACCCACGCACCAGGGCCAGAACCAAGACCCGGCTCCAACCTCAGCCCAGAGCCGGAGCCAGAGCCAGAGCCAGAGCCAGGACCGGGGCCGGAGCCAGGACCGGGAGACCGGCGGAGAGACGGCGCGGCTTCCTGGCCACCGCGCTGCTCCTGCTCGCGGCGGCGCTGACCGCCGCGAGCCCGGCGCAGGCCGCCACGCCCGGCGAGGCCACCGGCCCCACCGGCCAGAAGCTGAGCGTCTCCGAGACCGAGAACATCGATCCGGCCGGCCAGAAGGTCACCGTGACCGGTACGGGCTATGACGTCACCAAGGGCGTCTACCTGGCCGTCTGCGCCATCCCCGAACGGGGCCGGGAGCCGAGCCCCTGCCTCGGCGGCACCGATATGTCCGGCGCCTCCGGATCCTCGTACTGGATCTCCAACAACCCGCCGCCCTACGGAGAGGGCCTCACCAAGAAGTTCACCGTCACAAGCGACGGCAAGGGCAGCTTCACGCTGGACCTGACCATCAAGGCGAAGGACAGCAGCGCCGACTGCTCCCAGACGGCCTGTGCCGTCGTCACCCGCGCCGACCACACCCATCTCGCCGAGCGCGATCAGGACGTCATCGTCCCGTTCACCTTCGGCAGCGGCGGCGGCGAACCGAACCCCGAGGTCCCGGCCGGGACGGTGCGCCACCAGACCGTACGCACGATCGCCCCGCCGCTCGGCGGCGTCAGCGACGCCGAGGCGGACCCGGAGACCGGACGGCTGTACGTCGCCAACAGCGACAGCACCACCCACCAGTTGACGGTCTACGACTCCGCGAGCGGCGAGGTCGTCGGCACACCGGCCGTTCTGCCCCAGGTGTCCACGGTCCTCGCCCTCGACGCGAAGGCGGGGACCCTGTACCTCGGGCTCGGCAACCGTGTCGGGACGTACGACACCACCACCGGGAAGGTGACGGACAACCGGGCCGAAGTGGCCGGCAACATCAGCTTCCTGGCGGCCGATCCGGGCGCGAACAGGCTCTATGTGGCCACCCAGGAAGGCAGGGCCGGAGCCGTACGGGTCTACGACACCCAGCGGTGGCAGCTCGTCGGCGAACCGGTGAAGCTGCCGTTCCTGCCGGGCGGGCTGGCCGTGGACACCTCGGCGCACATCGGCTACGTCACCTATGTCGGACCGAACACGTCGACCCAGCCGCTCAGCTTCTTCAACATGCTGAACGCGATCGACGGCTCCACCGGGCAGCTCATCGGCTCCCCCCTCGGTCTCGGCACCACCGCGCTGGGCAGCATGGGCGTGACCGTCGACCCGGCCACCCGTACCGGCTATGTGGCCAACCTCGCCGCGGGCACCGTCTTCACGGTGGACCTCAAGGCGAACAAGGTCACCGGCACGCTGGACGTGGGAGCCAACCCGAGGGCCATGGCGTACGACCCCGGAACCGGCCTCCTCTACACGGCGCGGACCACGGCGGCCACGGTCGCCGCGGTGGACCCGGTGAGGAACAAGGTGGTCGAAGTGCTGGCCACCGGGAACGGCCCCAGCGCACTGACGCTGGACCCGAAGACCCACACGCTGTTCTCGGTCGCCGAGGGCAAGGTCACCCAGACGCAGCGCCGCGTCTCGCCGTCCGTGGCCACGTCGCCGAAGCCGGTGTCGGTGAAGGCCGGGGCACGGGCGGAGTTCACGGTGGCGGCGACGGGAACGCCCGCGCCGACCACGAGCTGGGAGGTCAGCACCGACGACGGCGACAGCTGGCGGCCGGTCGCGGGCGCCACGACGGAGCGGCTCTCCTTCGAGGCGGCCGAGACTCAGAACGGCAACCAGTACCGGGCGGTGTTCTCCAACCCGGTCGGGAGCCTGCGTACGGCGGCCGTGATGCTCACCGTCACGGCCGCCGAGGACCCCGATCCCGATCCCGACCCGGATCCGGGCAACGGCTCCGGCGGTTCGAATGCCGGATCAAGCTCGGGATCAAACTCGGGGTCGAGTTCGGGATCAAGCTCCGGATCGAGTTCCGGTACGGGCGGCGGCGACGCTCCCGGCCCGGACGCCCGGTCCGGCGGCGCGTCGCAGGGTTCCACGGTGGGCGGCGGCGACAGCGGCGGCGGTGTTGTGGGCGGCTCATCGGGCAGTGCCTCGGGCGGCGGCGGGAATCTCGCCTCCACCGGTTCGCCGGTCCTCCCGTACGCCGTGTTCGCGGCCGTCCTCGCCACGCTGGGCGTGGCGGCGGTGGCCGTACGCCGCAAGGTCAGGGGTCAGTACAGCTAAGGGTTGGTTGATCGAGCGACCGTACCGGGCAGCGAACGGGACGTGTTCATGGCTGCGGTCGGAGCGCGAAATCGCTGTGCGCACGGAATGGCTGATAGAGGCTCAACTCCGCGGTGACGGGCAACGCGACACCCCCGTCGGGGAGTCCTTCTCGCCGACGCAGTCGACCGAGGGAGCCGAAGATGTCAGCAGGCACGGTCCGCACAGCATTGGTCACGGCGGTGGCGGCACTCGCCACCGCCGTGCTGGTGGCACCCGCCACCGCGCATTCCACCGCGACCGGGGGAGGCGGAGACCGACACGGAGCCACCCAGCGGGCGCTCGAACAGGCGGTACGGGACGGGGTCCCCGGCGCCGTCGCCCAGGCCCGGGACCGGGCCGGAAGCTGGAGCGGCACCGCGGGCGTCGGTGAACTGAGCACCGGGAAGAAACGGAAGGCCCAGGACCGCTACCGGATCGGCTCCATCACCAAGACCTTCGTCGCCACCGTCCTGCTCCAACTGGAGGCCGAGGGGCGGCTCGACCTCGACGACACCGTGGAGCGGTGGCTCCCCGGCACCGTCCGGGGCAACGGCCACGACGGCCGGCACGTCACCCTGCGCCAGCTCCTCAACCACACCAGCGGCATCTACGGCTACACCTCCGACCCCGACTTCCAGGCGAAGATCTTCGGCGAGGGCTTCCTCCAGCACCGCTACGACACCTGGACCCCCGAGCAACTGGTGGGCCTCGCGATGCGGCACAAGCCCTACTTCGCCCCCGGCACCGACTGGCAGTACTCCAACACCAACTACATCCTCGCCGGAATGGTCATCGAGCAGGTGACCGGCCGGGGCTACGAAGCCGAGATCGAACGCCGAATCCTGCGCCCGCTCCAACTCCGCGCCACCTCCGTCCCCAGGACCGACCCCCGGGTGCCGGCCCCCGCGAGCCGCGCCTACTCCCCGCTCACCTCGGACCCGGCCGCGAAGATCCGCGATGTGACCGAGCTGAACCCGTCGCTGGCCGGGGCGGCGGGCGGCATGATCTCCGACTCCAAGGACCTCCAGACGTTCTTCCGCGCCCTGCTGAAGGGCCGACTGCTCCCGTCCGAGCAGCAGAACGCCCTGACCACGACCGTGCCGATCGACCCCCAGCAGCCGGAGTACCGCTACGGCCTCGGCCTCCAGTCCTCCCGGCTCAGCTGCGGCAAGGAGGTCTGGGGCCACGGCGGAGGCATCCACGGCTCTCAGTCCGAGGCGTTCGTCACCCGGGACGCGAGTCATTCGCTGGCGCTGAACTTCAACGGGGACTGGACGGGGAACAGTGCGGCGGTGACCGAGGCGGAGTTCTGCGGGTAGCCGCGAGGTTCTTCGCCTTTACGGGGCTGCCGGGTTCGCCGGGGTGCCGGGGTGCCGGGGTGGAAGCGTTGCGCCCGGACCGTCACCCCTCGGCGCCGGTCACCCCTCGGCGATCGCCACCGCCGAGGCCACCCCCGCGTCATGGCTGAGCGAGATATGCCAGGACCGCACCCCGAGCGCCTCGGCCCGCGCGGCGACCGTGCCGTAGACCCGGAGGTGCGGGCGACCGCTCTCCTCGACGCACACCTCGGCGTCCGTCCAGAGGAGGCCGGCGGGCGCACCGAGGGCCTTGGCGACGGCCTCCTTCGCGGCGAAACGGGCCGCCAGGGAGGCGTAGCCACGGCGTTCCCCGCTGGGCAGCAGCAACTCACGGTCCAGAAAGAGCCGTCCGGCCATGCCGGGAGTCCGCCGCAAGGACGCGGCGAACCGGTCGATCTCGGCGACGTCGATCCCCACCCCGATGATCATCCGACGGTGACCGCCCAGCGCCGGATCCGGCTCCCCGCCCCACTCCGGTCCCCGTACCCTCGCTCCCGGCGAAGGCCCCGGCCCCCCGGTCCGCGCCACCCCTGCCGCCCCTGCCGCCCCTCCCGGAGGCTTCCTCCGACGCTCACTCCACCGTCACCGACTTCGCCAGATTGCGCGGCTGGTCGACCTCGTTGCCGCGCGCCGTCGCCAGCTCACAGGCGAAGACCTGGAGCGGCACCGTCGCCACCAGGGGCTGGAGCAGCGTCGGCGTGGCCGGGATGCGGATGAGATGGTCCGCGTACGGAACGACCGCCTCATCGCCCTCCTCCGCGATCACGATGGTCCGCGCCCCGCGCGCCCGGATCTCCTGGATATTGGAGACGATCTTGTCGTGGAGCACCGAGCGCCCCCGCGGGGACGGCACCACGACCACCACCGGCAGATCCTCCTCGATGAGCGCGATCGGCCCGTGCTTCAGCTCACCGGCCGCGAACCCCTCCGCGTGCATATACGCCAGCTCCTTGAGCTTCAGCGCGCCCTCCAGCGCCACCGGATAGCCCACATGCCGGCCGAGGAAGAGCACGGTGTCCTTCTCCGCGAGGGAGCGCGCCAGCGCCCGCACCGGCTCCATGGTCTCCAGCACCCGGTCGACCTCGCCGGAGATCTTCGCCAGCTCCCGAATGACGGCCTGGATCTCGTCTCCCCACTGGGTGCCACGGACCTGGCCCAGATAGAGGGCGACCAGATAGCAGGCCACGAGCTGCGTCAGAAACGCCTTGGTCGAGGCGACCGCGATCTCGGGGCCCGCGTGGGTGTAGAGCACGGCGTCCGACTCCCGGGGAATCGTCGACCCGTTCGTATTGCAGATGGCCAGCACCCTCGCGCCCTGCTCGCGCGCGTGCCGCAGGGCCATGAGGGTGTCCATGGTCTCGCCGGACTGGGAGATCGCGATCACCAGGGAACGCTGGTCGAGGATCGGGTCCCGGTAGCGGAACTCGCTCGCCAGCTCCACCTCGCACGGGATCCGGGTCCAGTGCTCGATGGCGTACTTCGCGATCAGCCCGGCGTGGAAAGCGGTGCCGCACGCCACGATGACGACCTTCTCGGCCGCCCGCAGCACGGAGGCGGGGATACGGACCTCGTCGAGCGTCAGCGAACCCTCGGCGTCGATCCGGCCGAGGAGCGTATCGGCCACGGCCTTGGGCTGCTCGGCGATCTCCTTGAGCATGAAGTAGTCATAGCCCCCCTTCTCGGCGGCCGACGCGTCCCAGTCCACGTGGTAGCTCCGCACATCCGCGGGAGCCCCGTCGAAGTCGGTGACGATCACTCCGTCCCGCCGCAGCTCCACGACCTGGTCCTGGCCCAGCTCGATCGCGGACCGCGTATGGGCGATGAACGCGGCCACGTCCGACGCGAGGAAGGACTCACCGTCTCCAACGCCCACCACCAGCGGGGAGTTCCGCCGCGCGCCGACCACCGTGTCCGGCTCGTCGGCGTGTACGGCGACGAGGGTGAAGGCGCCCTCCAGCTGCCGGCAGACCTGGCGCATCGACTCGGCGAGGTCACCGCAGGACGAGAACGACTCCGCCAGCAGATGCGCCACGACCTCGGTGTCCGTCTCGGAGGCGAGGTCGTGGCCGCGTCCGCGCAGTTCGGCGCGGAGGGCGGCGAAATTCTCGATGATGCCGTTGTGCACGACGGCGACCCGGCCCGCGTTGTCCAGATGCGGGTGCGCGTTGGCGTCGGTCGGGCCGCCGTGCGTCGCCCATCTGGTGTGCCCGATGGCGGTGGCACCGCTCGGCAGCGGCCGTTCCACCAGTTCCTTCTCCAGGTTGACGAGCTTGCCGGCCTTCTTCGCCGCGGCCAGCCCCCCGTCGGCGAGGACCGCGACGCCGGCGGAGTCGTAGCCCCGGTACTCCAGCCGCTTCAGGCCCGCGATGACCACATCCAGCGCCGACCGCCCGCCGACGTAACCCACGATTCCGCACATGGCCGCAGCCTACGACCATCACCGCGGCCGGCCCCGCGGCACACCGTCCGAGCGCGCGGAGCCCGCCCGTACCGCCGCCCCCCTCACCACTGCGCTCACCGATACGCGAACCGATACGCGAACCGATACGCGCGCCTTGCCCGGCGTGACCTAGCACACGGCCCGTATCCGGCCGGGAGCGCCGACAATGGCCGTGTGATCACTTCGCCGCCACGAAGCACCCACCGCCGGGCCGAGCACGCGTCGACTCCGTACGTCGATCTCACCCGCGCGGAGTGGAGCGCCCTGCGCGACAAGACGCCGCTGCCGCTCAGCGCCGAAGAGGTCGAGCGGCTGCGGGGACTCGGCGACGTCATCGACCTCGACGAGGTGCGGGACGTCTATCTGCCGCTCTCCCGGCTGCTGAATCTGTACGTCAAGGCCACGGGCGAGCTGCGGGGAGCGCTCAACACCTTCCTCGGGGACGCGGGCGGGGGCCAGGGCGAGCAGCGCGGCACCCCCTTCGTCATAGGCGTCGCCGGCTCCGTCGCGGTCGGCAAGTCCACCGCCGCGCGCCTCCTCCAGGCGCTGCTGGCCCGCTGGCCCGAGCACCCGCGGGTGGAACTGGTCACCACGGACGGGTTCCTCCTCCCGATGAAGGAACTCCAGTCCCGCGGACTGATGTCGCGGAAAGGTTTCCCCGAGTCGTACGACCGGCGGGCCCTCACCCGGTTCGTCGCCGACATCAAGGCGGGCAAGGACGAGGTCACCGCGCCCGTCTACTCGCATCTGATCTACGACATCGTCCCCGGTGAGCGCCTGACCGTCCGCCGCCCCGACATCCTCATCGTGGAGGGACTCAACGTCCTCCAGCCCGCGCTGCCGGGCAAGGACGGCCGCACGCGGATGGGGCTCGCGGACTACTTCGACTTCTCCGTCTACGTGGACGCCAGGCCCGAGGACATCGAGCGGTGGTATCTCCACCGCTTCCGCAAGCTCCGGGAGACGGCCTTCCGGGACCCGTTCTCGTACTTCCGGAAGTACACGCAGGTCTCCGAGGAGGAGGCCCTGGAGTACGCCCGTACGATGTGGCGCACCATCAACAAGCCCAATCTGCTGGAGAACGTGGCTCCCACCCGAGGCCGTGCCACGCTGGTGCTGCGGAAGGGCCCGGACCACAAGGTCCAGCGTCTTTCGCTGCGCAAGCTCTGAGGAGTCCCGAGGCGTGCTGCATCTGCGTCTGATCACACCGGCCGACCGCACCGCCGATGTGGTCCGTCTGGTCGAGAACACGGTCGGCACCGCCCATCTCGTCGTCCTTCCGGGCGCGGCCCGCGATCCGCGGGGCGATCTGGTGCTGTGCGATGTGGCCCGTGAGGCGGGCGACGAGCTGATCAGCGGTCTGCGGTCGCTCGGCATCGACGAGACCGGCTCCATCGCCGTGGACGACGTCGGCCTCTCCCTGTCCCGGCGCGCCGATCAGGCGGAGGAGGACGCCCCGGGCGAGGGCGCGGACGCCGTGCTCTGGGAGCACCTGACCGATGTGACGCACGAGGAGTCGACGCTCTCCGTCACCTACATCGCCTTCCTCACGCTGGCGACGATGATCGCCGCGTGCGGCGTCGTCCTCGACAACGCGATCCTCATCGTCGGCGCGATGGCGGTGGGCCCGGAATTCGGCCCCCTGGCGGGCTTCTCCACGGCCGTCGTCCAGCGCAGGCCGCGGCTGGCGTGGCGTTCCCTCCACGCGCTCGTCGTCGGCTTCGCCGTCGCGATGCTGCTCACGGTCGGCTTCAGCCTCTTCATGACGTGGATCGGCCTCTTCGACGAGGTGAAACTCGACGCCGCACGCCCCAACACCAACTTCATCTACCAGCCCGACGCCTTCTCCTTCGTCGTCGCGGTCCTCGCGGGCATCGCCGGCACGCTCTCCCTCACCTCCGCGAAGTCCGGCGCCCTCGTCGGCGTCGCCATCTCCGTCACCACGGTGCCCGCGGCGGCGAACGCGGCGGTCGCCTTCAGCTTCCAGGAGTACCGGCAGGCGTGGGGCTCCACGGAACAGCTGCTCCTGAACCTCCTGGGCATCGTCCTCGCGGGCGTGCTGACCCTGCTGGTCCAGAAGGCCCTCTGGTCCCGCCGCGACCGCACTGCGCACCACCACACCGCGCCGCAGCGCACACCGGGGCCGAAGCCGGATCGCGGGTAGCCGCACGGCCCGCCCCGGACGGCGTACGTACACGGAGAGGGCAGTACGGAGGGCCGGGGCCCAGTGCGGACCCCGGCCCCGGCCCGGAACGGTTCGGAACCCGGACTCAGCCCAGCGTCGACTTCACCGCGTCGGCCAGCCGCCCCGCCACCGACCGCGCCTGCTCGATGTCGGCGGCCTCCACCATGACCCGTACGAGCGGCTCCGTCCCCGACGGCCGCAGCAGCACACGCCCCGTCGCACCCAGCTCACGCTCCGCCTCCGCGACCGCGCCCGCGAGCTCCGCGGAGGTGCCGACGCGGGACTTGTCCACGTCGGGCACATTGATCAGCACCTGGGGCAGCCGGTCCATCACGCCGGCCAGCTCCGCCAGCGACCGTTTGGTCGCCACGACCCGCGCCGCCAGCATCAGACCGGTCAGCGTGCCGTCGCCCGTCGTGGCATGGTCGAGGACGATGACATGGCCGGACTGCTCGCCGCCGAGCGCGTACCCGTGCTCCTTCATCGACTCCAGCACATAGCGGTCGCCGACCGCCGTCTGCACCAGCTCCAGGCCCTCCCGCTCCATCGCCAGCTTGAAGCCGAGATTGGACATGACGGTCGCGACGACGGTGTTCCCGCGGAGCGTGCCCGCCTCGCGCATCGCGAGGGCCAGCACCGCGAGGATCTGGTCACCGTCGATCTCCTCGCCGGACGCGTCGACGGCGAGGCAGCGATCGGCGTCACCGTCGTGCGCGACGCCGAGGTCCGCGCCGTGCTCGACGACCGCGGCCTTGAGCAGCTCCAGATGCGTCGACCCGCACCCTTCGTTGATGTTGAGCCCGTCGGGCGAGGCGCCGATCGTGACGACCTCCGCGCCCGCCCGCGCGAACGCCTCCGGCGACACCCGCGCGGCCGCGCCGTGCGCCTCGTCGAGGACGACCTTCAGCCCGTCGAGCCGGTTCGGGAGTACGGCGATGAGATGCGCGACGTACTTGTCGAAGCCCTCGTCGTAGTCCCTGACCCGGCCGACGCCGGCTCCCGTCGGGCGCTCCCAGGGCTCCCCCGTGCGGTGCTGCTCGTACACCGTCTCGATCCGGTCCTCCAGCTCGTCGGCGAGCTTGTGCCCGCCGCGCGCGAAGAACTTGATGCCGTTGTCCGGCATGGCGTTGTGGCTGGCGGAGAGCATCACGCCGAGGTCGGCGCCGAGCGCGCCGGTGAGATACGCCACGGCCGGAGTGGGCAGCACACCGACGCGCAGGACGTCCACGCCCGCGCTCGCGAGACCCGCCACGACGGCCGCCTCCAGGAACTCTCCCGACGCACGCGGATCTCGCCCGACCACCGCGACCGGCCGATGCCCTTCAAAAGTCCCCGCCTCGGCGAGCACATGCGCCGCGGCGACCGAGAGACCGAGCGCCAGCTCGGCCGTCAGATCCGCGTTGGCGACACCGCGCACACCGTCCGTGCCGAAGAGTCGTCCCACAACCGTCCTCCGAAAATGTTCCGTGTTGCTCCGGGAGTGCGAGCCTGTGAATGATTCATGCCCGTTCTACGCCCTGGGTCGAGAAAAACGTACGCCCCGGCGGCACGGAGCAGTGCCGCCGGGGCGTACGTACAGAGCAGAACTTCGCAGGCGATCAGCGCTTGCTGTACTGCGGGGCCTTACGGGCCTTCTTCAGACCGGCCTTCTTGCGCTCGACCGCGCGGTCGTCGCGGCTCAGGAAGCCGGCCTTCTTCAGCGCGCCGCGGTTGTTGTCCACGTCGGCCTCGTTCAGCGCACGGGCCACGCCGAGGCGCAGGGCGCCGGCCTGACCGGAGACGCCGCCACCCGAGATGCGGGCGATGACGTCGTAGCGGTTGTCGAGCTCGAGCACCTTGAAGGGCTCGTTGACTTCCTGCTGGTGCACCTTGTTCGGGAAGTAGTCCTCGAGGGTGCGCCCGTTGATCTTCCACTTGCCGGTGCCCGGAACGATCCGGACGCGGGCGATGGCGTTCTTGCGGCGGCCCAGGCCGGCGGCCGGCTGCGGGTCGCCGAAGCGGGACGCCAGGGACTCGGAGGTGTACTCGCCCTCGACGGGCGCCTCCGACTCGAAGGTCGTGACCTCGGCGTAGGTCTCTTCGCCCTCGGCAGCGGTCTCGACGGGGATCTCGGTGGTGGTCTCGGCCACGATGTTCCTCAGATTCTCTTCGTCTTAGGGGATGGCCGGACTACTGCGCGACCTGGGTGATCTCGAACGGGACCGGCTGCTGAGCAGCGTGCGGGTGGTTCTCGCCCGCGTAGACCTTCAGCTTCGAGAGCATCTGACGGCCCAGGGAGTTCTTGGGGATCATGCCCTTGATGGCCTTCTCGACAGCCTTCTCGGGGCTCTTGGCCAGCAGCTCGTCGTAACGGACGGAGCGCAGACCACCCGGGTAGCCGGAGTGGCGGTACGCCATCTTCTGGGTCTTCTTGTTGCCGGACAGGTGAACCTTGTCGGCGTTGATGATGATGACGAAGTCGCCCATGTCCATGTGGGGGGCGTAAGTCGGCTTGTGCTTGCCCCTGAGGAGGTTCGCTGCCGTTGACGCCAGGCGGCCCAGGACGATGTCCTGCGCGTCGATGATGTGCCACTGGCGCGTGACATCGCCGGGCTTGGGGCTGTACGTACGCACGGTCGTAGCCTTCGCTTCTTCAGTGAGTGGGACTCCCCCGGTCCGTACGGACCAGGCGAGCGGGTTCCTGACAAGGCCACCCGGACGATCACGACAGCCCTGGCCGCACACGGGGACGCAACCCGAATGCATGCCGCTGGTCATCGGCCCGGTGAACCGGCGTAAGGGCCCCTCACGTGAGATAGAGCAAGCCGATACGCATGACAAAGCAGCAGCTTACCCGGATGCCTCCGGACGGGTCAAAACGCGGCTGACGGGGTGGCCGGGGGGCACCGGAATCCGACCCCGGCCGTGCTCCGGCGGGGCGTCTTTCACGGCTCCGGTACGACCGGTCCCCGAGCGTAGAGGCCCCCGAGCGCAGAGGCCAGCCGAGGGCAGGGGCCCGCGCCGACGCGAGGGGCGCGGATCGCCGCTACCTCGCCCGCTCCACACGGCGCTCGTCCCAGACGGGCTCCGCGGTCTCCCGGACCACCCCGTCCGAGCCGAAGACCAGATAGCGGTCGAAGGAGCGGGCGAACCACCGGTCGTGCGTGACCGCCAGCACCGTGCCGTCGTACACCTCCAACCCGTCCTGAAGCGCCTCCGCCGACTCCAGGTCCAGGTTGTCCGTGGGCTCGTCCAGCAGCAGCGCGGTCGTGCCCTGAAGCTCCAGCAGCAGAATCTGGAACCGCGCCTGCTGGCCGCCGGACAGCTTGTCGAAGCTCTGGTCGCCCTGCCGCTCCAGCTCGTACCGCCGCAGCACCGACATCGCCCCGCCCCGGTCCTTCGCGTGCTCCGTCCACAGAATGTCGACCAGCGTCCGGCCCAGAAGCTCTGGATGCGCGTGGGTCTGCGCGAAGTGACCGGGAACGACCCGCGCCCCCAGCCTCCACTCGCCCGTGTGCGCCACGGACCCGTCCCCCGCCAGCAACCGCAGGAAGTGCGACTTGCCCGAGCCGTTCGAGCCGAGCACGGCGACCCGCTCCCCGTAGAAGACCTCCAGGTCGAAGGGTTTCATCAGCCCGGTCAGCTCCAGGCCGGCGCAGGTCAGCGCCCGCACCCCCGTGCGCCCGCCCCGCAGCCGCATCCGGATCTCCTGCTCCCGCGGCGGCTCCGGCGGCGGACCCGCGTCCTCGAACTTCCTGAGACGGGTCTGCATCGCCCGGTACCGCGACGCCATGTCGGGACTGTTCGCCGCCTGCTGCCGCAGCCTCAGCACCAGCGCCTTCAGCCGCGCGTGCTCCTCGTCCCAGCGCCGCTTCAGCTCCTCGAACCGCGCGAACCGTTCCTTCCGCGCCTGGTGGTACGTGTCGAAGCCGCCGCCGTGCACCCACACATCGGAACCCGCCGGTCCCGGCTCCACACTCACGATCTTCTGTGCCGTCCGGGACAGCAGCTCCCGGTCGTGGGAGACGAAGAGAACCGTCTTACGGGTCTCCTTCAGCCGCTCCTCCAGCCACCGCTTGCCGGGCACGTCCAGATAGTTGTCCGGCTCGTCCAGCAGCAGCACCTCGTCCGGGCCGCGCAGCAGCGCCTCCAGCGCCAGCCGCTTCTGCTCGCCGCCGCTGAGCGTCTTCAGGTCGCGGAACTGGGCGCGCTCGTACGGCATGCCCAGCGCGGCCACCGTGCACATGTCCCAGAGCGTCTCCGCCTCGTAGCCGCGCGCCTCCGCCCAGTCGCTGAGCGCCTGCGCGTACGCCATCTGCGCGGACTCGTCGTCCACCGTCATGATCCGGTGCTCGGCCGCGTCCACCGCGGCCGCGGCCTCCCGCACACGGGGCTGGGCGAGCGACACCAGCAGATCCCGCACCGTCCGCTCGTCCCGCACCGAGCCGATGAACTGGCGCATCACGCCGAGCCCACCGCTGGAGGAGACCGAGCCGCCGTGCGGCTCCAGCTCGCCCGCGATCAGCCGCAGCAGGGTCGTCTTGCCCGCGCCGTTGGCCCCCACCAGGGCGACCACGGCGCCGTCCCCCACCCGGAAGGAGGCGTCCCCCAGCAGCACCCGCCCGTCGGGCAGGTAGTACTCCAGATGCGCGGCTTCGAGATGTCCCATGGTCCGATTCTCAGGGTCGACGCCCCGTCGGCCCAACCGGTTTAGGATGCGCGGCATGAGCTTTGGGCAGGGGGGACCTCAGTGGGGGTCCGGTGACGGACAGAACCGGGATCCCTACGGGTACCGCCAGGAACCGTACAACTCCCGCCGGCCAGACCAGGACTGGGATCCCTTCGGCACGCGCGCCGCCGCCTCGGGCGACACCCCCGACTGGGCCGCCCTGGCCGACGCCTCCGCCTCCCGCGCCCGCCGCAAACGGTGGCTGATGCTGGGCGGCGGCGTGCTCGCCACCGCCGCGATCGCCACCATCGTGGCATTCGCGATCCTCTCCTCCAACGACGGCGGCGGGAACCGGGCCTCCCAGAGCGCCTCGAACGAGCTGCCCGGCCCGCCGAACCAGCCCGGCGGCACCGGCGAGCCCGAGCCGTCGTTCTCCTCGGTCGCGCCGCTTCCCGCGCCGGTCCCCAAGGACTTCGTCTCCGACGAGAAGAAGGACAAGGCCCCCCTCACCATCGACACCCTCTTCCCCGGCGGGAACCTCACCCTCGACGACCGGAAGTACACGAAGGGCGCGACCGCCCGCACCGGCACCTGCTCATCGGCCGCCCAGGCGGGGCTCAGCGCGGTCCTGGAGAACAACGGCTGCGACCAGGTCTTCCGCGCCACCTACAGCAGGGACGGCATCGCGGTCACCATCGGCGTCGCCGTCTTCGGCACCGAGGCCGAGGCCAAGAAGTCCACCGGGACCACCCGGAACATCGCCCCTCTGCCGGGCGCGGGCATCGCCTCGTTCTGCAAGGGCGGCCGGGTCTGCCGATTCACCGCCAACTCCTACGGCCGCTACGCCTACTTCACCGCCACCGGCTACACCACGGCCAAGTCCGTCACCACGAAGGACACCAAGGCGTTCCAGGTCGGCGACGACATCGCGGAGTTCGCCTTCCGCCAGATCGTGCGGCGCGGCGAGGCCCAGGCGTCAGCAGCAGCCACCGCCCCCGTCGGCTGAGACCACGGGCAGCGAACGCCTGTTGCGGGCCTCCCGGCTCCGGGCCGCCAGCAACTCGTCGGCGGGATAGCCGACTTCCTCCAGCGTGAGTCCGTGCGGCCGTACGACATGGACCGCCGAGTCCCGTACGCCCGCCGCCAGCACCTTCGCGGGCCACTCCACCGGCCGGTGCCCGTCCCCCACGAACAGCAGCGCGCCCACCAGCGACCGCACCATGTTGTGGCAGAAGGCGTCCGCTCGGACGGTCGCGGTGACGACCCCGCTCGGATCCCGCTCCCAGGACAGCCGCTGAAGCGTACGGATGGTCGTCGCGCCCTCGCGCTTCCTGCAGTACGCGGCGAAGTCGTGCTCCCCCACCAGCCGCCGCGCGGCCTCGTTCATCGCGTCCACGTCCAGCGGCCAGTCGTGCCAGAGCACATGCCCGCGCAGCAGCGGATCGACTCCGCCGGGGCTGTCGGTGACCCGGTACGCGTACCGCCGCCAGATCGCCGAGAACCGGGCGTCGAAGCCCTCGGGGGCCTCGGCCACCCGCCAGATCCGCACATCCCGCGAGAGCCGCCCGGCGAGCCGCTTCAGCAGCTTCTCCCGGTGCTCGGCCCAGACCTCGGCGGGCAGATCCACATGCGCCACCTGTCCCCGCGCGTGCACCCCCGCGTCGGTGCGCCCGGCGACGGTCAGCTCATACGTCCGCGAGGACCTCGTCACCGTACGGAGGGCGTCCTCGATCTCGCCCTGGACGGTGCGCCGTCCCCCGGCCTGTCTGGCCCAGCCGGAGAAGTCCTTGCCGTCGTACGAGAGGTCCAGCCTCAGCCGTACGGGAGGGGACTCGATGTCGTCACTGTCGTCGCTCACGCGTCAGATCCTTACTCGGCGAACAGCGGAACGGGTCCGCTCCCCGAGGGGACCGGACCCGTTCCAGAGCCTTGGACTCAGGCGTCCTTGGACTCCTCGGCGGCCGCGTCGGCCGGCTTGGCGTCCGAAACAGCCTTGTCCTCGACAGGCGCGTCCTCGACAGGGCTCGCGTCCTCGACGGGCGCGTCCTTCTTGAGGGCGTCCTCCTTGACCGCGCGCTTGGTCGCGGCCTCGGCCTCGGCGACGGTCGCCTTCTTGGCGATCTCGCCCTCGACCAGCTCGATCACGGCCATCCGGGCGTTGTCACCACGGCGGTTGCCGATCTTGGTGATACGGGTGTAGCCACCCGGACGCTCGGCGTACCGCGGCGCGATCTCGGTGAACAGGGTGTGGACGATCCCCTTGTCCGTGATCGTCTGAAGAACCAGACGACGGTTGTGGATGTCGCCCTTCTTCGCCTTGGTGATCAGTCGCTCGGCGACCGGACGCAGACGGCGCGCCTTGGCCTCGGTCGTCCTGATCCGGCCGTGCTCGAACAGCTGCTTCGCGAGGTTCGCGAGAAGCAGACGCTCGTGCGCGGCACTGCCGCCCAGACGGGCGCCCTTGGTGGGCTTCGGCATGGTGTTTCTCCTTGTGTGCTGCACCGGCCGTATCAGGTACCGATGTCAGTTCCCCCCGGACGGCTGCCCGGAGGAAGTCTTCAGCCCGACGGCATCGAGCCCGCCCGGCATCCGAGGCGAGAGCCTCGGCCGCACCGAGCCCGTCCCGCGTACGCGGGACAGCCCGGAACGGCAGCGCTCGGGCCTTGGCCGGGCTCGCTTCCCCGACCGCGCCCCCCGCGTTCCAGCCCGTCCGGCGTTCGAGGACGAGCCTCACCCCAGGGGCGGAGCACCGGGACGAACCCCGCCTGCCCCGCCGGAGGCGACTAGGCCGCTTCTGGCGGATCTTGCTGGGCTCGCGTGCCCTGGCACCGCGCCTCGCTGCGTTGTCGTCGGTCACCTATGCTCCGCATGGATTCCCTCCTCCGCCTTGCGATGCACGGCACCAGACCCCGCTCACTGATCCAGCCTGATCCACCAGAAACGACCTAGTACTGCTCGGTCTCCACGAAACCCGCGTCCGCGTCGTCGTCCGCGCCGAACGCGTCCGCCGCGGCGGTCGGGTCGAATCCGGGCGGGCTGTCCTTGAGGGCCAGGCCCATGCCGGCCAGCTTCGCCTTGACCTCGTCGATCGACTTCGCGCCGAAGTTGCGGATGTCGAGCAGGTCCGCCTCGGAGCGGGCGACCAGCTCGCCCACGGAGTGGATGCCCTCGCGCTTGAGGCAGTTGTAGGAGCGGACGGTGAGTTCCAGCTCCTCGATCGGCAGAGCCAGATCCGCGGCGAGCGCGGCGTCCGTCGGGGACGGGCCCATGTCGATGCCCTCGGCGTCGATGTTCAGCTCGCGCGCGAGACCGAACAGCTCGACCAGGGTCTTTCCGGCGGAGGCCATGGCGTCACGGGGACGCATCGCCTGCTTGGTCTCGACGTCGACGATCAGCTTGTCGAAGTCGGTGCGCTGCTCGACTCGGGTCGCCTCGACCTTGTACGTGACCTTGAGCACCGGCGAGTAGATGGAGTCGACCGGGATCCGGCCGATCTCCTGGCCCACCTGCTTGTTCTGCACGGCGGAGACATAGCCGCGACCGCGCTCGACGGTCAGCTCCATCTCCAGCTTGCCCTTGCCGTTGAGCGTGGCGAGGACGAGGTCGGGGTTGTGGACCTCGACACCGGCCGGGGGCGCGATGTCGGCGGCGGTGACCAGACCCGGTCCCTGCTTGCGCAGGTACATCACGACCGGCTCGTCGTGCTCCGAGGAGACGACCAGCTGCTTGATGTTGAGGATGAGGTCGGTGACGTCCTCCTTGACGCCCGGCACGGTGGTGAACTCGTGCAGAACGCCGTCGACGCGGATGGACGTGACCGCCGCACCCGGAATCGAGGAGAGGAGCGTACGGCGGAGGGAGTTGCCGAGGGTGTAGCCGAAGCCCGGCTCCAGCGGCTCGATGACGAACCGGGAACGGTACTCGTCGACTACCTCTTCGGTCAGCGACGGACGCTGAGCGATCAGCATGCGAGAAATCCTTCAGTCGGGGGCGCCCGCTATTTGACGCCCGACAGGTGTCTTACAAGGGTACGGGCGGCACGTCCCGAAGGAGCCGTACCGCCCGGACGCCCGGTTCCAGCGACGCGCGACGTCAGACGCGGCGGCGCTTGGGGGGACGGCAGCCGTTGTGCGGCGTGGGGGTGACGTCCTGGATCGAGCCGACCTCGAGGCCGGTGGCCTGGAGGGAGCGGATCGCGGTCTCACGGCCGGAGCCGGGACCCTTGACGAAGACGTCGACCTTGCGCATGCCGTGCTCCTGCGCGCGGCGGGCGGCCGACTCGGCGGCCATCTGCGCGGCGAAGGGGGTGGACTTGCGCGAGCCCTTGAAGCCGACGTGGCCGGCGGAGGCCCAGGAGATCACGTTGCCGGAGGGGTCCGTGATCGAGACGATCGTGTTGTTGAACGTGCTCTTGATGTGCGCGTGGCCGTGAGCGACGTTCTTCTTTTCCTTGCGGCGCACCTTCTTGGCAGCGCCCTGACGACCCTTGGGGGGCATCTAAATCTCCTACGGGGAGGTGGTCGGTCCTACAGCGAAGACCGCGGAGGGGAGTCCGCTGAGGACTACTTCTTGCCCGGCTTCTTCTTACCGGCGATGGCGCGACGCGGGCCCTTGCGGGTACGGGCGTTCGTGCTGGTGCGCTGGCCGTGGACGGGCAGACCGCGACGGTGCCGCAGACCCTGGTAGCAGCCGATCTCGACCTTGCGGCGGATGTCGGCCTGGATCTCGCGCCGGAGGTCACCCTCGGTGCGGAGGTTGGCGTCCACGTACTCGCGGATCTTGACCAGGTCCTCTTCGGCCAGGTCACGAACGCGGGTGTCGGGGTTCACGCCGGTCGAGGCGAGGATCTCCTTGGACCGGGTGCGCCCGATACCGAAGACGTAGGTGAGTGCGATCTCCACGCGCTTTTCGCGCGGGATGTCGACACCGGAAACGCGTGCCATTCAATGGCTCCTGTGTGTTCGGGGGTCTTCAGCAGAACCGCTCCCGGCCGCCGACCGCCCGGTTGAGGCGGTGGTACGTCCAGGTCCCCGGCCCCCGCCGGAGGTGTCGCCGGCCCTCGCGGGCTGGGCGGGCTCTGCGTATGTACGTATCGCTTGCGTCGCGCGAAGAACTGCGAGGTGCAGGTTGGCGTGCGTCAGCCCTGGCGCTGCTTGTGGCGCAGGTTGTCGCAGATGACCATGACCCGGCCGTGACGGCGGATCACCTTGCACTTGTCGCAGATCTTCTTGACGCTCGGCTTGACCTTCATGGGATGTGAGGTTCTCCGGGTCAGTGTCAGCGTCTCGCGCCGGGAAACGGGCGGGACGCGGACAAGATCTACTTGTAGCGGTAGACGATCCGGCCACGCGTCAGGTCGTACGGAGACAGCTCCACGACGACCCGGTCGTCCGGGAGGATACGGATGTAGTGCATCCGCATCTTGCCGGAGATGTGCGCGAGGACCTTGTGACCGTTCTGAAGCTCCACCTTGAACATGGCGTTCGGGAGGGACTCGATCACGGTGCCCTCGATTTCGATGGCACCTTGCTTCTTGGCCACGCTTCGCCCTTCGAATCGGCTACCTTGATCGACTCTCGTCGCTGCGCGCCACGCGAATACGGGCACACGGATACACGAGAGCCGACACATCAGTCTACGACAGGGCATCCCAAAAGACGAATCCAGCAAGTTTGCCCATTCGCGATGATCGTTATGCGCATGCGGGGCGCGGATCGCCCGGACGCACGGAATGTTCCGCGGGGCCGAAGCCCCACACGCCCCCGATCCCCGCCGGAGGGCTCAGTGCCGGGCGAGCGGGTCCGGGGCCGCCGTGACGCCCAGTTCGGCGAGCTTGGCCCGGCCGCAGTCCGGGGAGGTGAGGACCAGCGGGCCCTCGTCGGTGAGCGCGACCGAATGCTCCCAGTGCGAGGACCAGGTGCCGTCGGTGGTGATGACGGTCCACTCGTCCTCCAGCACCTTGGTCTTCGGCGTGCCGAGGGAGACCATCGGCTCGATCGCCAGACAGAAGCCGGACACCAGCCGCGGGCCCTTGCCGCGCTTGCGCGAGACGTAGTTCAGCAGATGGGGGTCCATGTGCATCTCGGTGCCGATGCCGTGGCCGCCGTACTCCTCGATGATCCCGTAGCGCCCGCCGCCCGGCTTCGGCTGGCGGCGGATGTAGCTCTCGATGGCGCGGGAGACGTCCACCAGCCGGCTGCCGGCCTTCATGGCGGCGATCCCGGCCCACATGGACTCCTCGGTCACCCGCGACAGCTCGATCAGCTCCGGGGCGTGCCCCTCGCCGACGAAGACGGTGTACGCGGCGTCGCCGTGCCAGCCGTCGACGATCGCTCCCGCGTCGACGGAGATGATGTCGCCGTCCCGCAGGACGGTCTTCTCGCTCGGGATGCCGTGGACGACGACGTCGTTGACCGAGGTGCAGATGGTGGCGGGGAAGCCGCCGTAGCCGAGGAAGTTCGAGGTGGCCCCGTGGTCGGCGATCACCTTGCGGGCGACCTCGTCCAGGTCCTTGGTGGTGGCGCCGGGCACGGCCGCCTCACGGGTCGCCGCGTGGATCGCGGCGACGACCAGTCCCGCCTCGCGCATCTTCGCGATCTGCTCCGGGGTCTTGATCTGCACCATGGCCTTGCCCGCCCTCCTGCGCGGCCGCACCGCCGCATCGCGCGGAGGTGGTCGCCTCCGCCGTGTTCCGTTCAATTATCGGCCGGTGGCCGGTGGGCCCGCCGCACGAGGACGGCCGCGATGTCCTCGGGACACCGCGGCCGTGAAGAACCCCTGCCGAACCCGGTCAGCCGGTCAGCCGGTCCTAGTATTCTTCAGTGCGTCCATCGCGCGCCGGGTCACTTCCGTGACCGGGCCGAGCGCGGAGATCGTCACCACGAGGCCCTGACCCCGGTAGTAGTCGATGATCGGCTCGGTCTGGGTGTGGTAGACCTCCAGGCGCTTGCGCACGGTGGTCTCGGAGTCGTCGTCGCGCTGGTACAGATCGCCGCCGCAGGTGTCGCAGACACCCGCTTCGGCCGGGGGCGAGTACGTCATGTGGAACACATGACTCGAGTCGTTGCGGCAGATGCGGCGGCCCGCGATCCGCTTGACGACCTCGTCCTCGGGGACCTCCAGGTCGAGCACCGCGTCCAGCGTCATGTCCTCGGACTTCAGCATCGCGTCAAGCGCCTCGGCCTGCGAGACATTGCGCGGGAAGCCGTCCAGCAGGAAGCCGTTCGCGGCGTCCGGCCGATCCATCCGGTCCTTGGCCATGCCGATGGTGACCTCGTCGGGCACCAGCTCTCCCGCGTCCATGTAGGACTTCGCCCGGCGACCGAGTTCGGTGCCCTGGCTGATGTTGGCACGGAAGAGATCGCCCGTAGAGATGTGCGGGATCGACAGGTTCTCGGCAAGGTACGCGGCCTGCGTTCCCTTGCCGGCACCGGGTGGTCCGACGAGGACGATTCTCATCAGCGGAGGAACCCTTCGTAATTGCGCTGCTGGAGCTGGCTCTCGATCTGCTTCACGGTCTCCAGACCCACACCCACGATGATGAGGATGCTCGTCCCGCCGAACGGGAAGTTCTGGTTCGCGCCTCCGAAGCCCGCCAACGCCATCGTCGGAACAAGAGCAATCAGACCCAGGTACAGCGAGCCCGGCCAAGTGATCCTGTTGAGCACATAGCTCAGATACTCGGCAGTGGGCCGACCAGCCCGGATACCCGGGATGAAGCCACCATACTTCTTCATGTTGTCCGCGACTTCCTCGGGGTTGAACGAGATGGCCACGTAGAAGAAGGCGAAGAAGACGATGAGGAGGAAGTAGGTGACGATGTAGTAGGGGTGATCGCCCTTGATCAGGTGGTTTTCGATCCAGGTCTTCCAGGATGAGGTGCCCGTGGAGAACTGCGCCACCAGCGCCGGGATGTAGAGCAGCGACGAGGCGAAGATGACAGGGATCACACCCGCCTGGTTCACCTTGAGGGGGATGTACGTGGAGGTGCCGCCGTACGACCGCCGGCCGATCATGCGCTTCGCGTACTGCACCGGAATACGGCGCTGAGCCTGCTCGACGAAGACGACCAGGGCCACCATGACGAAGCCGATGATGATGACGGTTCCGAACTCGATCCAGCCCTTGGCGAGCTTTCCGCTCTCCTTGATCGCCCACAGCGCGCCGGGGAAGCCCGCGGCGATCGAGATGAACATCAGGATCGACATGCCGTTGCCGATACCGCGGTCGGTGATCAGCTCACCGAGCCACATGACGGCCGCGGTGCCCGCGGTCATCGTGAGGACCATGACGACGGTCGTGAAGATCGACTGGTCCGGCACGATCTGATTGCCGACCGAGCAGCCCTGGAACAGCATGCCGCTCCGGGCCGTCGCCACCAGACCGGTCCCCTGGAGCACGGCGAGGGCCACCGTCAGATACCGGGTGTATTGTGTGATCTTCGCGGTGCCGGACTGACCCTCCTTCTTGAGGGCCTCCAGCCGCGGGATGACCACGGTCAGCAGCTGCAGGATGATGCTCGCGGTGATGTACGGCATGATGCCGAGCGCGAAGATGGTGATCTGCAGCAGCGCGCCACCGCTGAACATGTTCACGAGGCCGAACAGGCTGTTGTTGTTCTTCGACGCCTGGTCGACGCAGAACTGCACATTCCCGTAGTCGATTCCCGGAACCGGGATGTGCGACCCGAGGCGGTAGAGCACGATGATGGCGAGCGTGAAGAGCAGCTTCTTGCGCAGGTCGGGCGTCTTGAACGCTCGGGCGAACGCGGTGAGCACGGTGCCTCCTGCGACCCCCGCGCTACTGCGTCAGAGGTGACGGTCTTGAGGATCGACGGATAGGTATTCAGCAAGCCGTGCGGCCCCTGCCGGGAGCGGGCCGTACGGGTAGTACAGAGCAATGCACGCCACCTTACCGGCGACGGTGCCACCCTTGGAACGACCAACCGGGGATGCCCCATATGAGAGGCATCCCCGGTCGATTGTCTCAGCCTTCAGCCACTGAACCCGTATCAGACGAGTTCGGTGACGGTGCCGCCGGCGGCGGCGATCTTCTCCTTGGCGGAGCCGGAGACGGCGTCGACCGTCACCTGCAGCGCCACGGAGACCTCGCCCTGTCCGAGGACCTTGACGAGATGGTTCTTGCGCACCGCGCCCTTGGCGACCAGATCGGCCACCGTGACCTCTCCACCCTCGGGGTAGAGCGCGGCCAGCTTGTCCAGGTTCACGACCTGGTACTCGGTGCGGAACGGGTTCTTGAAGCCCTTGAGCTTCGGGAGACGCATGTGGAGGGGCATCTGCCCACCCTCGAAGCGCTCCGGAACCTGGTAGCGGGCCTTGGTGCCCTTGGTGCCACGACCAGCGGTCTTACCCTTGGACGCCTCACCACGACCCACACGGGTCTTGGCGGTCTTGGCGCCCGGGGCAGGACGGAGGTTGTGGACCTTCAGCGGCTTGATCTCCGCCATGGTTAGTCGACCTCCTCGACCGTGACGAGGTGGCGGACGGTGTGCACCATGCCGCGGAACTCGGGACGGTCCTCCTTGACAACCACGTCGTTGAGCTTCTTCAGCCCGAGCGAACGCAGGGTGTCGCGGTGGTTCTGCTTGCTGCCGATGTACGACTTCGTCTGCGTGATCTTGAGGCGGGCCATTACGCACCCGCTCCCGCACGCGCACGGAGCAGGGCCGCGGGGGCCACGTCCTCGAGGGGCAGACCGCGGCGGGCCGCGATCTCCTCGGGACGCTGGAGACCCTTGAGGGCCTCCACGGTCGCGTGCACGATGTTGATCGCGTTGTCGGAGCCGAGAGACTTCGACAGGATGTCGTGAACGCCGGCGCACTCCAGGACGGCGCGCACCGGGCCACCGGCGATAACACCGGTACCGGGGGAAGCAGGCTTCAGCAGGACGACGCCCGCGGCCTTCTCACCCTGGATGGGGTGCGGGATGGTGCCCTGGATACGGGGGACCTTGAAGAAGTGCTTCTTGGCCTCCTCGACACCCTTGGCGATGGCGGCCGGCACCTCCTTGGCCTTGCCGTAACCGACACCGACGGTGCCGTCACCGTCGCCCACCACGACCAGCGCGGTGAAGCTGAAGCGACGACCACCCTTCACAACCTTGGCGACGCGGTTGATCGCGACGACGCGCTCAACGTACGCGGTCTTCTCGGCGGCGGATGCTCCGCCGTCACGGCCCTTCCGGTCCCGCCGCTCGCCGCCACCGGCACCGCCTCCGCGGCGCTGGGGTCCAGCCATTGGAATTACCTCTCTCTGTTACGTCCGCTAGCTCCGGAACCGGGGCTTAGAACTTCAGCCCGGCTTCGCGGGCGGCGTCAGCCAGAGCGGCAATCCGCCCGGCGTACTGGTTGCCACCGCGGTCGAACACCACGGCCTCGACGCCGACGGCCTTGGCACGCTCGGCGACGAGCGCGCCGACCTGCTTGGCCTGGGCGCTCTTGTCGCCCTCGCCACCGCGGATCGAGGTGTCCAGGGTCGACGCCGACGCGAGCGTGTGGCCCGCGATGTCGTCGATGACCTGCGCCACGATGTGGCGGTTGGAACGCGTCACGACCAGGCGCGGACGCTCCGGAGAACCGGAGATGCGCTTCCGGACGCGGATGTGGCGGCGCTTGATGGCGGCGCGCTTGTACGCGTCGCCCTTGGCGATCTTCACACCGTATGCCATGGCTTACTTACCCGCCTTTCCGACCTTGCGGCGGATGACCTCGCCCGCGTACTTGACGCCCTTGGCCTTGTACGGGTCGGGCTTGCGCAGCTTGCGGATGTTAGCGGCGACCTCGCCGACCTTCTGCTTGTCGATTCCCTCGACCGAGAACTTGGTCGGCGACTCGACCTTGAAGGTGATGCCCTCGGGGGCCTCCACCGTGATCGAGTGGCTGTAGCCGAGCTGGAACTCCAGGTTGGAGCCCTTCGCGGCGACGCGGTAACCGACACCGCTGATTTCGAGCGCCTTGGTGTATCCCTGGGTCACACCGGTGATCATGTTCGCCACCAGCGTGCGGGACAGGCCGTGGAGGGCCTTGTTCTGACGCTCGTCGTTCGGACGGGTGACGTTGAGAACGCCGTCCTCGCCCTTACCGATCTCGATCGGCGACGCGACGGTGTGGGTGAGGGTGCCCTTGGGGCCCTTCACCGCGACCGTGCGGCCGTCGATGGTGACGTCCACACCGGCGGGAACCTGGATGGGGAGCTTGCCGATACGCGACATTGCTGTTCCTCCGTTCCCGACTACCAGACGTAGGCGAGGACTTCCCCACCCACGCCCTTCTTCTGTGCCTGCTGGCCGGTCAGGAGGCCGTGGGACGTGGAGATGATCGCCACGCCGAGGCCGCCGAGAACCTTGGGCAGGTTGGTGGACTTCGCGTACACACGCAGACCCGGCTTCGAGATCCGCTTGATGCCCGCGATGGAGCGCTCACGGTTCGGGCCGAACTTGAGCTCCAGGACGAGGTTCTTGCCGACCTCGGCGTCCTCGACCTTCCAGCCCGTGATGAAGCCCTCCTGCTGGAGGATCTCCGCGATGTGCGACTTGATCTTGCTGTGCGGCATGGTCACGTCGTCGTGGTACGCAGAGTTCGCGTTACGCAGACGCGTCAGCATGTCCGCGATCGGATCAGTCATGGTCATGAGTTGGCCTTCGGCCTCTCTCGCCGGGGTTTCCTGTATGCGCCATCCCTCTCCCCGCACAGAGGCGGGACGGGTGCGGCACGGGGACCTACGGCGTAGTAAGTCGGTAGGGCGACGGGCGCCCAACCCTCCAAGCCTATGCCATGGAGGGTGGGACTCCCGCCAAACCCCTTGCTTACCGAGAGACTCCGGGAATTCCCTGGAAGGGAATTACCAGGAGCTCTTGGTCACGCCCGGCAGCTCGCCACGGTGCGCCATCTCACGGAGGCAGACGCGGCAGAGGCCGAACTTGCGGTACACGGAGTGGGGACGGCCGCAGCGCTGGCAGCGGGTGTACGCGCGTACACCGAACTTCGGCTTGCGGGCGGCCTTGGCAATGAGAGCCTTCTTCGCCATCTCGCTCACGCCTCCTTGAAGGGGAAGCCGAGGTGACGAAGGAGCGCGCGGCCCTCAGCGTCGTTGGTCGCCGTGGTCACCACGGTGATGTCCATACCCCGGACGCGGTCGATCTTGTCCTGGTCGATCTCGTGGAACATGACCTGCTCCGTGAGACCGAAGGTGTAGTTGCCACGGCCGTCGAACTGCTTGGGGGACAGACCGCGGAAGTCGCGGATGCGCGGAAGCGCGAGCGACAGGGTGCGGTCCAGGAACTCCCACATGCGGTCGCCACGGAGCGTGACGTGCGCACCGATCGGCTGGCCCTCACGCAGCTTGAACTGCGCGATGGACTTACGGGCCTTGGTGACGGCCGGCTTCTGGCCGGTGATCGTGATGAGGTCCTTGATGGCGCCCTCGATCAGCTTGGAGTCGCGGGCGGCGTCGCCCACACCCATGTTGACCACGATCTTGACGAGGCCGGGAACCTGCATGACGTTCTCGTACGAGAACTCCTCACGCAGCTTGCCCTTGATCTCCTCGCGGTACTTCGTCTTGAGACGCGGAGTGGTGGTGGTAGCCATCAGATGTCCTCACCCGTCCGCTTGGCAACGCGGATCTTGTTGCCCTCGTCGTCGAAGCGGTAACCGACGCGGGTCACGACCTTCTTGCCGTCCTTCTCCACGACGAGCTGAACGTTGCTCACGTGGACGGGGGCCTCGGTGGTGACGATCCCGCCGGTCTGCGAACCACGAGCGGTCTGGCCGGCCTTGGTGTGCTTCTTGACCCGGTTGACACCCTCGACCAGGACGCGGTCCTCACGGGGGAAAGCCTGAATGACCTTGCCCTGCTTGCCCTTGTCCTTGCCGGTGATGACCTGTACCAGATCACCCTTCTTGATCTTCATGTCACAGCACCTCCGGCGCGAGCGAGATGATCTTCATGAACTTCTTCTCGCGCAGCTCACGGCCGACCGGGCCGAAGATACGGGTGCCGCGGGGGTCGCCGTCGTTCTTCAGAATGACGGCGGCGTTCTCGTCGAAGCGGATGTACGAGCCGTCCTGGCGGCGGCGCTCCTTGACGGTGCGAACGATGACCGCCTTGACGACGTCACCCTTCTTCACGTTGCCACCGGGGATCGCGTCCTTGACGGTGGCGACGATGACGTCACCGATGCCCGCGTAGCGGCGGCCCGAGCCACCGAGAACACGGATGCAAAGGATCTCCTTGGCACCAGTGTTGTCGGCGACGCGCAGCCGCGACTCCTGCTGGATCACGTCTTATCTCCTGTTTGTCTGCCGGTTCCCCGGGGGCCGCGTGACGCTGCCCCCGGAGCCTGGCGGAACTGACCTGAGGGAAACCCCTCGGGTGATTTTCGGAACTTCGCAATTCCCGGAGGAATTACTTGGCCTTCTCAAGGATCTCGACGACGCGCCAGTGCTTGCTGGCGGAGAGCTTCCGGGTCTCCATCAGGAGGACGCGGTCGCCGATGCCGGCGGCGTTCTGCTCGTCGTGGGCCTTGAGCTTGTTCGTACGGCGGATGACCTTGCCGTACAGCGCGTGCGTGACGTGGTTCTCGACGGCGACGACGACGGTCTTGTCCATCTTGTCGCTGACGACCAGACCCTCACGGGTCTTGCGTGCGTTGCGCTGGTTCTTCTCTGTCACATTGCTCTCGCTCATCAGGCGCTCTCCACCGTTTCGATGCCCAGCTCGCGCTCGCGCATCAGGGTGTAGATCCGCGCGATGTCCTTGCGGACGGCCTTCAGCCGACCGTGGTTCTCGAGCTGACCCGTCGCCGCCTGGAAGCGGAGGTTGAACAGCTCTTCCTTGGCCTCGCGGAGCTTGGCGACAAGCTCCTCTCCGCCCAGCTCGCGCAGTTCGGACGCCTTGGTTCCGGCCGACATCACGCCTCACCTGCCTCGCGCCGAACGATGCGGCACTTCATCGGAAGCTTGTGAGCAGCGCGGGTGAGCGCCTCACGAGCAATCTTCTCGTTCGGGTAGGACAGCTCGAACATCACCCGACCGGGCTTGACGTTCGCGATCCACCACTCCGGGGAACCCTTACCGGAACCCATGCGGGTCTCGGCGGGCTTCTTGGTGAGCGGGCGGTCCGGGTAGATGTTGATCCAGACCTTGCCGCCACGCTTGATGTGGCGGGTCATCGCGATACGGGCCGCCTCGATCTGGCGGTTGGTCACATACGCCGGCGTGAGGGCCTGAATGCCGTACTCGCCGAACGCGACCGTCGTACCACCCTTGGACATACCGCTGCGCTTGGGGTGGTGCTGCTTGCGGTGCTTGACCCTACGGGGGATCAGCATGTCGGTCAGACCTCCGTTCCGGTGCTCTCGGCCGGAGCAGCGGCGGTGGAAGCCTCGGCCTTGGGGGCCTCGGCACTCGCTCCACTGCCCTGAGCGGCCTGCTGCGGCTTGCGGCCACCGCGGCCACCGCGCTCGCCACCGCGGCCACCACGGCCGGCCGGGCGGTCGGCGCCGCCACGGGCCGGGCGGTTGCCGGCACGGGCGGCGGCGTTCTCCGCACGGACCTCGGCGATGTTCTTGACGTCGCCCTTGTAGATCCAGACCTTCACGCCGATGCGGCCGAAGGTGGTCTTGGCCTCGAAGAAGCCGTACTCGACGTTCGCGCGGAGCGTGTGCAGCGGCACCCGGCCCTCGCGGTAGAACTCCGAGCGGGACATCTCGGCGCCGCCGAGACGGCCACCGCACTGGATCTTGATGCCCTTGGCGCCCGCCTTCATCGCCGACTGCATGCTCTTGCGCATGGCACGGCGGAAGGAGACGCGGGAGGAGAGCTGCTCGGCGACGGCCTGGGCCACGAGCTGAGCGTCGACCTCGGGGTTCTTGACCTCGAGGATGTTCAGCTGGACCTGCTTGCCCGTGAGCTTCTCGAGGTCGCCGCGGATGCGGTCGGCCTCGGCGCCACGGCGGCCGATGACGATGCCGGGACGCGCGGTGTGGATGTCCACCCGCACACGGTCACGGGTGCGCTCGATCTCCACCTTCGAGATGCCGGCGCGCTCCATGCCGGACGTCATCATCCTGCGGATGGCGACGTCTTCCTTGACGTAGTCCTTGTACAGCTTGTCGGCGTACCAGCGGGACTTGAAGTCCGTGGTGATGCCGAGCCGGAACCCATGCGGGTTAACCTTCTGGCCCATTACCGGGTTCCTTCCTTGCTGCTGACGACCACGGTGATGTGGCTGGTCCGCTTACGGATCCGGTAGGCGCGGCCCTGGGCGCGCGGCCGGAACCGCTTCAGGGTCGGGCCCTCATCCACGTACGCCTCGCTGATGACCAGCGTGGAGGCGTCGCTGTGGTCGTAGTTGTGCGCGGCGTTGGCGATGGCGCTGTCCAGCACCTTGCCGACCGGCACGCTCGCGGCCTGCGGGGCGAAACGCAGGACCGCCTGAGCCTCCGTGGCGTCCATGCCACGGATGAGGTCCACCACGCGGCGGGCCTTCATGGGCGTGACGCGGATGTACCGCGCCTGGGCCCTGGCTTCCATGGTTGTCCCTTCAGTGTCTGACACGTTCGTCATAGTCGTTCACACCCCGCGATCAGCGGCGCTTCGACTTCCGGTCGTCCTTGACGTGGCCTCGGAAGGTGCGCGTCGGCGAGAACTCGCCGAGCTTGTGGCCGACCATCGACTCGGTGATGAACACCGGGACATGGATCTTGCCGTTGTGCACCGCGATCGTGTGGCCCAGCATGGCCGGGACGATCATCGAGCGACGGGACCAGGTCTTGATGACGTTCTTGGTGCCTGCCTCGTTCTGTACGTCCACCTTCTTGATCAGGTGGTCGTCGACGAAGGGCCCCTTCTTGAGACTGCGCGGCATCTGAACCCGCTCCTAGCGCTTCTTGTTCGTCTTGCGGCGGCGGACGATGTACTTGCTGCTCGCCTTCTTGGGAGAGCGAGTACGACCCTCCTTCTGACCCCACGGGCTGACCGGGTGGCGACCACCGGAGGTCTTGCCCTCACCACCACCGTGCGGGTGGTCGACCGGGTTCATCGCGACACCGCGGACGGTCGGGCGGACGCCCTTCCAGCGCATGCGGCCGGCCTTGCCCCAGTTGATGTTCGACTGCTCGGCGTTGCCGACCTCGCCGATGGTGGCGCGGCAGCGGACGTCGACCAGCCGGATCTCGCCGGACGGCATGCGGAGGTGGGCCATGGAGCCCTCCTTCGCCAGCAGCTGCACGGAGGCACCCGCGGAGCGGGCGAACTTCGCGCCGCCGCCGGGCCGCAGCTCGATGGCGTGGATGGTCGTACCGACCGGGATGTTGCGCAGCGCCAGGTTGTTGCCGGGCTTGATGTCGGCGGCCGGGCCGTTCTCGACACGGTCGCCCTGGTTCAGGCCACGCGGCGCGATGATGTAGCGCTTCTCGCCGTCCGCGTAGTGCAGGAGCGCGATGCGCGCGGTGCGGTTGGGGTCGTACTCGATGTGAGCGACCTTGGCCGGCACGCCGTCCTTGTCGTGGCGACGGAAGTCGATCAGACGGTAGGCACGCTTGTGGCCACCGCCCTGGTGACGGACGGTCACACGACCGGTGTTGTTACGGCCGCCCTTGCTGTGCAGCGGGCGGACCAGCGACTTCTCCGGCGTGGACCGCGTGATCTCGACGAAGTCGGCGACGCTGGAGCCACGACGGCCCGGGGTCGTCGGCTTGTACTTGCGGATACCCATTGTCTCTCAGTCCTCGGAATAATCCGGACTTCAGAACGACTCGACCTCCGTCAGGAGGTCGGGCCGCCGAAGATGTCGATACGGTCGCCTTCGGCAAGGGTCACGATGGCGCGCTTGGTGTTGGCGCGCTTGCCGAAACCGGTGCGGGTGCGCTTGCGCTTGCCCTGGCGGTTGATCGTGTTGACCCCGGTGACCTTGACCGAGAAGACCGCCTCGACGGCCTGCTTGATCTGGGTCTTGTTGGCACGCGGGTCGACGATGAACGTGTACTTGTTCTCGTCCAGCAGCGCATAGCTCTTCTCGGAAACGACCGGCTTGACGAGAAGGTCACGCGGGTCCGAGAAGGTCTTGCTGGTGACGACGGCCTCGCTCATCAGGCGTCGCTCCCTTCGGTCTCATCGGCCTTGTCGGGGCCAGACACGAAGGACTCGAAGGCGGCCTGGGTGAAGACCACGTCGTCGGAGACGAGTACGTCGTACGTGTTCAGCTGGCCCGGCTCCAGGATGTGCACCTGGGGCAGGTTGCGGGCGGACAGCCACGCGGCCTCGTCGGAGCGCTCGACGACCAGGAGCACGTGCTTGCGCTCCGAGATCTTGCCGAACAGCGTCTTGGCGGCCTTGGTGGAGATGTCGCCCTCGACCACGCCGGTCACGACGTGGATACGGGAGTGGCGGGCCCGGTCGGTGAGGGCACCGCGCAGGGCGGCGGCCTTCATCTTCTTCGGGGTCCGCTGCGAGTAGTCACGCGGCTGGGGACCGTGCACGACGCCACCGCCGGCGAACTGCGGAGCGCGGGTCGAGCCCTGACGGGCGCGGCCGGTGCCCTTCTGGCGGTACGGCTTGCGGCCACCACCACGGACCTCGCCACGCCGCTTGACCTTGTGCGTGCCCTGACGGGCGGCGGCCAGCTGCGCGACGACGACCTGGTGGATCAGCGGGATGCTGACCTTCGCGTCGAAGATCTCGGCCGGGAGCTCAACGGTCCCGGACTTGTCGCCCGCGGGCGACAGAATGTCAATGGTGCTCATAGTCCTCAGGCCCCCTTGGCCGCAGTGCGGACCAGGACCAGGCCGCCGTTGGGTCCGGGAACCGCGCCCTTGATGAGCAGCAGGCCCTTCTCCGCGTCAACGGCGTGAACGGTCAGGTTCTGGGTGGTGACCCGCTCGTTGCCCATACGGCCAGCCATCCGGAGGCCCTTGAACACACGGCCCGGGGTGGCGCAGCCACCGATGGAGCCGGGCGAGCGGTGCTTGCGCTGGGTGCCGTGACCGGCGCCGAGGCCCTTGAAGTTGTGACGCTTCATGACACCGGCGAAGCCCTTGCCCTTGCTCTTGCCCGTGACGTCGACCTTGACGCCGGACTCGAACACGTCGGCGGTGATCTCCTGGCCGAGGGTGTACTCGGCGGCGTCGGAGGTGCGGAGCTCCACCAGGTGGCGGCGGGGGGTCACGTCGGCCTTGGCGAAGTGACCCTTGAGGGGCTTGTTCACCTTGCGAGGGTCGATCTCGCCGAAGGCGATCTGGACCGACTCGTAGCCGTCGGAGTCGTTCGTACGGACCTGGGTGACGACACAGGGCCCGGCCTTGACGACGGTCACCGGGACGACACGGTTGTTCTCGTCCCAGACCTGGGTCATGCCGAGCTTCTCGCCCAGGACGCCCTTGATCTGCTTTGCCATCTCTTCCGCGCCTCTCAGAGCTTGATCTCGATGTCGACGCCGGCCGGAAGGTCCAGGCGCATCAACGAGTCAACGGTCTTGGGCGTCGGGTCGAGGATGTCGATCAGGCGCTTGTGCGTACGCATCTCGAAGTGCTCGCGCGAGTCCTTGTACTTGTGCGGCGACTTGATGACGCAGTACACGTTCTTCTCAGTGGGCAGCGGCACCGGGCCCGCGACCGACGCGCCAGTGCGCGTCACCGTCTCGACGATCTTCTTCGCGGAAGAGTCGATGACCTCGTGGTCGTAAGCCTTGAGCCGAATGCGGATCTTCTGTCCCGCCATGGCTACTCAGTAGTCCTGTCTCGTGTTGAACGCTCTGGTACTCGGCGGGCTCTGCGTTCTTCTCCGACCCACGCGGTCGGGCGTGTCGCACACCCTCTACGGAGAAATCCCGAAGGATGTCCCGACCAAGGGGGTGCGGGCCTGAGCCGCGCATCGGGGGAAGACACCCACCGAGTGCCTGGTCGGTACCCCGCTGACACTTCCCGGAAGATTCCCGTACGTCCGCCTCAGCGCTGCCTGAATCGGCAGATGGGGCGACGAGTACTGTGGGACTCGCTTCCGGTCCTCCCGGCGGGAGGCGCGCAGCATCGGCACTCAACCGAGCAACCCCGGTAGTCTGCCATACGGGGCGAGGGCCTGGCCAATCGGGCGGTAGAGCGTACCCCAGGTCGCCCGCGGGCACACGCGGGGCGCTCCGGGGAGCGGTCACCGCGCTTGGCCGGGCCGACGGTCCGGGCGGCTCCGGGGCCGAAAGGCGAGCCGCACCGGCCAGGCGACGGTGCAGACGGCCGGCTGGAGTGTGCGGCCAGGTCGGCCGGTGCCCGCCGGGGGTACAGCGGGGCGTACAGAGGTCGCGGGGAGGTGTCGCTCAGGGTGCGCCGTAGTCCTCGATCGGCCCCGGTGGAGAAGCCACGTCACTTCCTCACCGTCGCCGGGCCCTCGCTGTCAGTCCTCGATGGTCGGCCGGACGGGCGACAGGAACGGGTCCAGCCGGACGTGGATCTCGCCCCTGGCCATCACCCGGACGCGGAATGCGCCCTGCCCCGGTGGCTCGTCCATGTCGGGTGAGCGTTCGTAGAGCAGGCCCCAGGAGCCGGGGAAGCGGGCGGCGACGTAGCGGAGGAGGGCGTCCAGCTCTGCGGCCTCGTCGCGGCGGCGGTTCATCAGACCGTTGGCGAGGAGGAAGAACTCGCCGTTGTGGATGTTCAGTGCGACTTCCCCGGTCGCCCAGTCGATGTCGGCGATCCGCGCCCGCAGTTCCGCGATGCCCGCGTCGAGGGATCCCGCGTCCGCTTCCTCCGGAGATTCGGCGATGCCGAACCAGCCATGAAACTCGTACATCGCCCTCATTCCAGCGGAGTCGTGTCGATCACGGGCTCGATGCCATAGCGCCGACCGTATTCCTTGAGTTTGTTGATCACGCCCGGACCGGGTTCGCCATCGAAGTGGAAGTACGGTGTGCGGCCGGACTGTATCGCGTACTCGAACGTCGCCTTCGCCTGGTTTCGCAAGGCGCTGCCCATCTGCATCCCGCCTGGCTTCGACTGCGCGACGTAGTCGTCGCTGATCGCGTCGATCTCCCGTCCCGCCGGATCATGCTCGAACTTGACGCGGGATTCGCCACCGAGCCGCTCGGCCAGGGCATCGGCCGCGGGGTCGGGCTTGTTCACCTGGACCAGATTGCCGAGTCCGCCGTTGTTCTCGTAGGGCGCCAGGCCGAGGGGATCGCTCCAGGTGTGAGGGTTGTGGACATAGGCGGCGGGATCGGGCGCGGGGGCCAGGCCCAGAGGGTCGGGGGTGGTGTAACGGCCGAGCTGCGGATCGTAGTAACGGTGGTGGTTGTAGTGGAGACCCGTCTCGGGGTCGTAGTACTGGCCGGGGAACCGCAGTGGGGTGTACGCGGAGGCGCCGACGTTCCAGGTGGTCGTGCCCCACAAGGCGGCGCGCCCCCGCCAGGCGATGTCGCCCCGTTCGTCGATGAGCTCGGTGGGAGTGCCGATGAGGTCGGTGGCGATGGCGAAGAATCGTGTGTCGATCTCGCGCTGGTTCGCGGAGTCCGTGAGCCGCTCCGTCTGGGCGATGGGAGTGAGGCCCTGGTGGTCCCATGTCAGGGTGACCTCGTGCGGGGCCCCGGCACGGATGGTGGTCTGCTCTGTGAGGACCGGCCCGTCCCAGGTGAAGTCCGTCCGCTCCAGTACGTCTTCGCCGCCGGGGTCCATCCGCTCCTTGCGGGTACGGCGGCCCAGCGGGTCGTAGCGATAGCGCCAGACCGTGCCATCGGGTGTGACGGCCTCGGCGAGCCGGTCCTCCACGTCGTAGGTGTAGCGCCAGGTGTCCGGCTTCCTGGACAGGCGGGTCCTGGTGCGCCGGACGAGACGCCCGGCGCGGTCGTACTCGTAGCGGTTGGCGCCTGCGCGGACGACCCTGGTGCCTGTGTACGTGCGCTCGCCCCGGGCGTCCGCATCCGCGTGCCGGTCCGGCCAACCCGCTGTGATCTGCCTGCCGCTCCGGTCGTAGGCGTACGACTCGGTCCAGTCGGCGGCGGTGACGGTGGTGACCCGGCCGACGGCGTCGAGATCGAAACGGCGCTGCCCGCCCAGCGCGTCGTCGACCCCGATGAGATGGCCATCCTCGCGATAGGTGTAGCTCCGGCGGTTGACGCCGCGCCCGCCGGCCGTGATCACCTGTTCGGTGACGCGCCCCGAATCGTCCCGTATCGAGGTCAGGGTGAGTGTCTCGCCGAACCTGCGGACCAGTTCCCGGCCCGACGCGTCCCGTGTGAAGCGCATTTCGCGGTCGGCGGCGGTCATTCGAGCGGGGCGGCCCGCGGCGTCGTAGGCGTACGAGGTCACCTGGCCGCCCGGCGTCATCCGTCGGACGCGTCGGCCGGCCCGGTCGTAGGCGTAGGTGACGGCCTTGCCGCCCACGAGTTCGGTCTTCACCCGCCCCGCGCGGTCGTACTGGTAGATCAGTTCGCTGTCCGGGGCCGTTGCCCGGACCAGTCGTCCGAGTGGATCGTAGGCGTACGTCGTGAGGTGTCCGGCCGCGTCCTTGCCGGTCACGCGGCCGAGGACATCGCGCTCGTAGCGAACGGTCTCGCCGAGCGGGGTGATCCGGGCGGACACCCGCCCCATGGGGTCGTTCTCGTAGCTCGTCGATCGCTCGTCGAAGTCCGTCTCGGCGATGAGCCGACCCGCACTGTCGTACGCGTACGACCAGCTCAGACCCTGCGGATTGACCACCCGCGTCAACCGCAGCTCGGTGTCGTGGACGAACTCGTGGCGAGCGCCGTCCGGGTCGGTGCGAGCCGCGAGCAGATCGAAATGGGTGTATTCGAAGCGGGTGACCCGGCCCATGGGGTCGGTGTGGCTCGTGCAGTTGCCCTCGCCGTCGTACGTCCACGCCTCGGTCGCGCCGTCGGGTCCGGTACGACGTGACGGCATCCCCTCGACGGTCCACTCGAAGACGGTCGCGGCGCCGTCCGGACCCACGAGTTCGGTGATGCGGCCGAAGGCGTCCCTGCGGTACCGGGTGACCCCGCCCGCCGGATCCTCGCGCTCGACCAGCAGACCGGCCGCGTTGTGGCGGAGCCGCGTGACCCCTCCGACCGCATCGGTCACCGAGGTGACGTGTCCCAGGGAATCGTGTGTGTAGCGGGTGGTGCGACCGGACGGATCGGTCACGGAAACGCGGTTTCCGCGCGCGTCGAACTCCTGCTGCCAGCGCGCCCCGCCCTCCTGTGTCAGCTCGACGGGCATTCCCAGGTCGTTGTACACGGCTCGCATCAGGCTTCCGTCGGCGCGGGTGACGGAGGTGAGCCGGCCGCCGTCGTCGTAACCGAACACCGTGGTCGCGCCGAGCGGGTCGGTCCGTGTCAGGAGCCGGTTGCAGCGGTCGTGGGTGGTGCGGACGGTCGCGCCGGTCGGATCGGTTTCGGCGATCACCTGAAGACGGCCGTTGACCGTGTATCGCCAGACACCGCCGAGGGAGTCGGTGACGGTGGTGGTGCGCACCCCCGTCTCGGGGTCGGGCCCCGCATAGTGGAACTCCGACCGCAGATGTCCCTCCGCGCCCGTCTGGGTGACACAACGGTCGTTCTCGTCGTAGACGAAGGTGAAGGACGAGTCGTTGGTGTCGGTCCAGGCCGTGATACGGCCCTCGACGTCGTACTCGTAGCGCAGCGGCACATCCGAGGACCGTGTGACCCCGGTGAGGTGGCCACCCCGGTATCCGTAGCGGACCAGGACGGTGTCCCCCGGGGGCCTGCCACCAGGCTCAGAGGCGGTCGGAGTGATGCCGCTCGGGGTGACATCGCTTCGCGTCAGCGCGGTGATGCGGCCGTCCTCGGTGGTGAACTCCAGCCGGTATCCGCCGGAGTGGGTGAGCGAAAGCGGAGCCCCCCGCTCGTCGTACTCGGCGGTGACCGTGTTGCCGTTGCGGTCCTCCACTTGGGCCAGCGGTCCGACGCCGTCGCCGCCGGGTTCGGCTCCGGGCGGGGCCAGGAAGTGCCGGACATGCCCCCTGTCGGGGTCGAAGAGGGAGTAGCTGCCGTCCGTGTGACGCTCCAGCCGCCAGCGGGGGCCCGCCTCCGCGAGCACCGGCAGACCCGGCACGGGGTGCGGGAAGGCCAGCAGGAGGTTGTCCTCGCCGTGGAACACCACGCCGAGTGAATCGACCGTGAGGCGCTGGTCGATGGTGGACGACCAAGTGGGGCCGAACCAGCGGCCCGCTCGGTAGGACGACTCGTAGTCGCGGCGGAACTCCAGGGGAAACGAACCCGGCAGGGACACATCGGTCTCTGCCAGCAGCATCCGCCCTGTGGCGAAGTCGACTGGCTCCCGGCCACAGCACTTGTCCTTGACCTTGCGGCTGGCGTCCGCGGGATTGTCGGCCCTGCGTGCCGCGTCGGCGAGGTCGTCGGCGAGACGGGCGCCCTTCACGGCCGCTCCCCCGCCTCCGGTGGCGACGGTCAGCAGCACATCGGGAACCAGCCGGCCGAGGCCCTCGGAGGGGTCCTTCATGAAGTTGGTGACCATCTGCTTGCCCGTGCCCCACGGGTCGTTGACCGCCTGGACCACACCGGCCGTGAGGTTGTTCAGCGACAGGAGATATTCCGCCGGATGCGTGATGTTGTACGGGTCGGTCGGGTTGACGCTGCGCACGAACGCCAGAAGCCCCGCCGTCCCCTTGATGACACCGGCGCCGAAGTGGGCGTTCATGATCTGCGCTTCATACAGGCCGTCCGTGGCCTGCTGGGCGTACGACGGTTTGGGCGGGGCCTCGTCGCGAGCCGCCCTCACCGCGGCGCGCGCCGTCTCCGCCGCCGTGTTGCGCTGCTTGCGGGCCTCCGCCAGGATCTGCTGCGCCTCCTCCATCCGGGCCTTGCCCGGATCGGTGAACGCGCCCGGCTTCGGCGGCAGGGTGGCCGGATCACGCTGGTCGGCGGGGAGCGCGTTGTACTTGTCGGCAGCCTGGTTGTAGGTGTCGACCCGCGTCTTGTACGCGTTCAGCGCGTCCTCGGACGCCTTCGTGCCCGCCTTCCACTTCTCGATCGCCGACTGGGCCTGTCCCTGCGCCCACTCCACCGTTCCGGCGAAGCCCTCCAGCGCCTTGGCGGCCTTCTCGCAGGCGTCGGCGGCCTTGAACCACTTCGGCGGTTCGATCTTCACCGTGGACCGGAAGGCGTCCGCGGCCTGGCCCTTCAGGGAGCTGGAGTCCAGACCCTCAAGGCCCAGGCCGACGTTGTTGAACGCCTTCTGTAAATCCTTGAGATGGGAGGAGGTGGAGCGGAGCTTCGACGGGGATCCGTAGATCAACTTCGTCTTGTCCTCGGTCTGCCCCAGGTCCATCTCGTCGACCTCGGCGCCCATCCGGTTCGCCAGGGAACGGGACTGCTCCCGCACCCAGTCCGCGCCCGAGTCCCAGCCGACGTCCTGCAGCCGGTCCGCGGTCCAGTCCCCGGCGTCCTCGACACGGTCGCCGACCCATTCGGTGGCGTCCTCGACCGCGTCCTCGATCACATCAGGCGTCAGATCGCTGACGATGTCCCCGAAACCCATGGCTCAGCTACCCCCCGTTCTCCTGCTGGGCGGCCCGTTCCTCGGGCGACGGCCCGAAGGTGTCGTCCACCGCCTGGTCGAATTCCTCCTGGTCGACGCCGATCAGGTCGTTCAGCGCGCTGGTCCGCTGACCGCCCGTGCCCTCGGTCAACAGCGCCCGGCCGGTGTCCTTCCAGGTCTGCTCGGCCTCGTCGGCCGCGCGCCGGAACGACTCCGGGCTGTAGTCCGGGGTCATCCTGGACGGGTCGAACATCTCGCCCCAGCTCTGTTTGACGACCTCGTCCTCGGAGGCGTGGGGATTGCCGACCAGCGAGTTCACGGCGACCTTGAACGTGCCCTGGAGGTACTGGTCCTCTTCCCAGATCAGCCCGGCGGCCAGCCCGAGCTTCGCGGCGATGGTGTTGGCGTCCTGGACCAGGGCCCGTACGCCCCACTCCCAGCGCTCGCAGTAGTCCTCGAAGTCGACCGACAGACCGTGATGCCCGGCCTCCATGCCCGTCATAGACATGCCCGATACGCCCTTGCCCAGCAGAGACCCGGTCCCGCTGCCGACTTCCTTCAACTCGGCCATGGCGGCACGCAGCCCGTTGGTGATCCGCTGGACACTCGCCTTGTCGACCTTCAGATCCTCCGCACCGCCACCCATCAGACCTCGCCTCCTCGCGACCGGCCCGCCCGGGGCCGACTCGTATACGACCGGTCGGCGGGTGACCGGCCCGCGGGTGACCGGCCCGCAGCTACGGCGACCGTGTTCGGGACGATGCCCGCCACCGGCGCACGTGACTCACGCGTGCCTGTACCCGTGTCCACCGCGGCCTCCTACGCGTCGCCGTTCGACAGTGCGCGTGCCCCTTTCCGTACCGTAAGACTTCACGCTTCGGCGGCAGCAGATAGTTCCCGGCCACGGGACTTGGCAAGAACCCGCCACAGGGCGGGAGTTGGCCGCCTGCGGGAGGCGGGCTTCGGGGCTCGGGCGCGGGCTTCAGTCTCCGGTTGGGGGGCTCGGGTACGGGTGCGGGCTCAGGTGCGGGTGACCGTGCCGCACTCCTGCGGAAGGAGCGCGAGGTCCTTGCTGCGGTCGTACGGGTCGACGGTCGGTCCGGCCGCCCCGGACGAGGAACGCGCCCGGTCCGCCAGGAACTGCGGCCTCAGAAATCCCTCGCCGTCTTTTCCGCACTCGGCGTTTCCGCTGCTCATGTCCATCCTGGTGACGTACAGCCTGCCGGGTGTCGTCACCACCTTGGCCGGGTCGTACAGCTCGAACGTCATCTGACGGCGGACGATGGTCCGCGTCACCTCTTCCGAGCCGGGCTCAGCCCGCGCCAGCGGATAGACGAAGGTGTAGTCGGTGTTCACCCGGACCGCTCCGGGGCGTTCGCTCTCGCCGAAGGCCATCCGCCCCCGCGTTTTGACGACGTCACCGACCACGCGCACCTCGGCCGGGTCGAAGCGGCTGAACAGCCACAGAGGGTCCTCCCGCGCGCTCGGCTTGCGCAGCCCTCGCTCCAGCAGGCCGTGTCCGTCCTTCTGCAGCGGGTCGATCAGCTTGAACGCGGCGGCGGGCCGCTCGCCCCGGAGAGTGGCCGGGTCGAGATTGGCGGAGATCAGGAGTTCCCTGGTGCTGCGCAGGGCGTGCTCGACCTGAGCCTTGCTCATACCGCCGACGGCTCTGGCCTCGGGCACCTGGATGCCGGCGGCCCCGTCCGCCCAGACGGCCGCGGGCGACCCCCGGAAGGGCTCCTTCAGCGTCGGCGTGTCGGGGAACAGTTCCTCAGCGGGCGCGGTGGTCGGCCGCGCGGTCTCGGGCGCGAGCGGTGTGGTGCTCTTGGCTCCGACGTCTCCGGCCTCCCACCTGTCGGTCACCAGTTCCGGTCGCATCGCGACGACGAGCCCGATGGCGGCCAGGACCCCGAGCCCGCCCAGGATCCGTCGGCGCCTGCGGGCCCGCCCGTCGGCCTCCCGCCCTGCCGGCCCGGTCCGCCGCCCCTCGGGCTGCGGCTGGTCCCGTAGCCGCGCGGCCACCATCCGCGCTCGGGCGGACGGCTCCTTCGGCGCGTCGCCGTCGCCGTCGCCGTTCCCGACCCGGCGAACGAACTCCGCCCATTCCTCGTCCGACACCGGGCTCCCGTCGCCGGGCCGCCCCTCCGGCGCACTTGTACCCACTGCCCCACCCTCTGATCACGAAATCTCCGCAAATACCCCACAAGAGTCGATTGAGGATACAAGCGGGTCGATCACGAGGTCGGAATGCGTCTGAACGTACGGCGGGGCGGCCCCGACTTCGGAGGGTGAGCGGGTTCCGGGGCCCTGCTTCTCGACCCGAGGATTCGACGTCAACACGACCACCCCTCGCTCACTCGTTCGTATGGTCATCCGTTCATGACTCGGTCTGATGATCCAACTCCGGTCTAAGGTCCGGTTCATGGTCACTTCCTCACACGAGGCCGCGCACCGGATCTTCCAGGACCGGCCCGAGCTGCTCACCCCTGTGTCCGAGGACGTGGGTCTTCCTTTGACGGCGAAGTACCTCGTCGAACTGGTGGAAATCGGGCTGGGAGACACCCCGGCAAGAGAAACCTGGAGGAATCTGATGGTCGGAACCTACTTCCCCGGCCGGGGAACGCTGATCGAGACGACCTTCCTGGAGGGCAAAGAGGAAGGCCGGGAAGAAGGCCGGATCGAAGAGCGCTCGCGGGCGATCCTGAGCATCCTGGAAATGCGACGCATCCCGACCCTCGCCTCCCACCGCGACCGGATCCGGGACTGCGACGACCTCGATGTCCTCGAACGCTGGATGAAACACGCGATCACCGTCACCGACGCCGAAGACCTCTTCGCCGAGGACGACGACGACTGACAGCAGCGCGTCCCACTCCCGGCTGGCTCACCAGGGTGGGACGCGGGTCGAAGGCGGTCGGTCGCCGTTCCTCGACCGGCGCACTTCCAACGGGCGTTCGAACCGGACGACGGCGAGTCCGGGCGCGGGTCGGCCTCGTACCGGAGAAGGGTGTGTCGCGGCCCGCCGCACCGGAGCACGGGCACCCGCGCTTCGGCGACCCAGGCGGTCTCCTCCCAAGAAACAGAGTGAGAAGAAGAACCCTGCCGAGCCCACCCCTCCCGCCCGACGACTCGTCTCACTCTCACGGGTGAACATCGCCAACTGAGCTGGCGGAAAGACGGGTTGGGTGCCCTACGCTCACGGCGACACACCACCCCAGACATACGACGGCCCCCGCCGGGACGCCAATCCCAGTGCGAGGGCCTGACCACCGAGGAAGAAAGCCGCTTCCTCGAGGGCCTGACCACCGAGGAAGAAAGCCGCTTCCTGATGGATACCCAGCACCCTAGCGCGTGCATACCCACCCCGTCGGCCGTTCCGGACACCGACCGCGACGATGTCCACGGCCGCACCCGCGCCACCCACCGCGAGCACCCCGCGTACGGCGTCACCCACGCCAACACCCGCCACACCACCCGCTTCACGGTCATCGGCAACCATCTCGCCCAGCACGCCGAACTGTCCTTGCTGGCGATCGGGCTGGCCGTGCACATCCAGTCCCTGCCGACCGGGGCCCGTGTGGACATCAAGACCCTCGCCGCCCGGTTCCCGGAGGGAGCGGCCCGTATCTCCGGAGCCTTACGCGAACTGGAGGCCCACGGCTATCTGCGGCGAATACGCGAACGGGCTACGGGCGGCCGGATCGTCACCCGAACGGTCTCCTGCAACCAGCCCAAGCCCCCAGGGCGGACCCACGAAGCCGGGCCCAGGTCCGCGGTCCGCGCCGACAAGCCCACACCCTCCCACCGCCGTGAAACCCACGGCACACACCCCACCGAACCTCCCGCGGCTGCCGCCGCTGCCCCCTCGCCGCGCCGCGAACCCCAGCCCTTACTCGTGCCGCAGCCGGGGTTTCCCACCCCGTCGCTCCTCCAGGCGGCCGCCGACCTGCTCACCGGCCTGCACCACGCCGACCCGCGCCTGTTGTTCTCGGCGCGGGACGCCGAGCGGCTGGTTCCGGGGGTTGCCGCATGGCTGGAGCGGGACGCGGGTCCAGCCGCCGTACGACACGCCCTGACGGCCAACCTCCCACCGGGAGGGCTGCGCCGACCGGCCGGGTTGCTCGCCCACCGGCTCACCGCACAGCTTCCGCCACCGCCACCGTTCCGCACACCCGCCGAGGGCACGGGCAGGCCCTTACCGCTCCAGAACTGCGACCGCTGCGACCGGGCATTCCGCAGCTCGGCACCCGGAGCGTGCCGGGGGTGCCGGACCACCACAGACCGACCTCGACACTCACCGCAACACTCATATCGATAGGAACCGGAATGGTCAGCTCACCCCACGAAGCGATGCACCGCATCTTCCAGGAGTACCCCGGATTATTCGCAGGGGTCTGCCAGGTGCTCGGCCTCGACTTCGCCCCACCCACCTCCGTGACGGTCCTGCCGACCGACCTCACCGAGACCAAGCCGGTCGAACGCCGGGTGGACACGCTGCTGCGCTTCGACACCGAGGACGAAGGGGCGTTCCTGCTCGCCGTCGAGGCCCAGGGCAAAAAGGATCCGGACAAGCCCGGCAGCTGGGCTTACTACCTGTCGTATCTTCACACCAAATACAGGCTTCCCCCTCTGCTCCTGGTCGTCTGCCAGGACCGGGCCACGGCCGAGTGGGCCGCGCGGCCCGTGACGATCGGCCCCAGCCAGTGGCCGTCTATGACCCTGCGCCCGCTCGTGGCGGGGCCGCACAACATTCCCATGGTCACGAACCCGACGGAGGCCGGGAAGGACCTGGTGTTCGCCACCTTGTCCGTCATCACACACGCCGCCGATCCGGACGTGGGTGCCATACTGAAGGCGCTGTCCACCGCTCTGCGGGACGCTCCGGAAGCCATCGCAGACCCCATCGTCGAACTCATCGCTCAGGGCCTGGGCAACCGCCCGGCCGCAAAGTACTGGAGGAACCTGGTGGCCGTGGACCTTTCTTTCTACAAGTCCGCGATCTCAGAAGAGATCCGGGACGAGGGTCGAGCCCAGGGCCAGGTCCAGCGCGGGGCCGAGGATGTTCTGCTCGTCCTGGAACTGCGCGGAATCAACGTCTCCAACGAAGTACGCGAACGAGTCACCAACTGCGACGACCCCGACATCTCGCGCACCTGGCTCGCCCGCGCCATCACCGCCACCACCGCCGAAGACATCTTCAAAAACGCCTAACCACCCCCAGCACCCGGCCGGACCCCACACAGGGTCCGGCCGCACAGCACTGGAGAAACCTGCCGGACGTGGACCTCTCTTTCTACAAGTCCGTCATCTTGGAAAAAATCCGGGACGAGGGCCGAGCCCAGGGCCTGGCCGAAAGCCGAGCCCAAGGCTTTGCCGAAGGCTTTGCCGAAGGCTTTGCCGAAGGCTTTGCCCAGGGCCTGGCCGAGGGCCGAGCCCAAGCCCGGGCCGAGAATATTCTGATCGTCCTGGAGCAGCGCGGGATCAACGTCTCCAACGAAGTACGCGAACGAGTCACCAACTGCGACGACCCCGACATCTCGCGCACCTGGCTCATCCACGCCATCACCACCACCACCGCCGAAGACATCTTCAAAGACGCCTAACCACCCCCTACACCCGGCTGGACCCCACACGGGGTCCAGCCGGGTGCTGTACCCCCGAGAAGCCGCCGCCGGAACCGCCGACCGCCCTGGGCGAATCCCATGGGCGGTACCACGCCGCCACACCCTCCACAGAGGTGCGCCACCGGTAGGACGAATGTCGCTCCTAGGAGCAACCTGGGAGCGCGTTAATCCGTCTAGATGATCGCGGAAGGGGCCTGACCAGCCCATTCGCCGCATCGACAGATCACTGTAAGCAGACGGGGGCACGCCTGCCCGCTGCCGGGGAAGCGGACGGAGCACATCATCACATGCACGACACGACCATCCGCGCTCCACGCATGCCGGGAGACGCGGACGAATCGAGCGCGCCCGCCGACCCGCGTCGGCGTACCGTGCTCGCCGCGATCTCCGCACTCTCCGCGTTCGTGGGGGTGGGCGCCGTCAGCGGTTGTACCGTGCCGCCCGCGCAGCGGGCCGTACCGACGGCGGATCCCGCGCCCGGGATGGCGATCGCGAGCACGCGCCGGGCCCAGCTGATGCAGATCCTGGCGCACCCGGACGACGATCTGTACTTCATGAACCCGGACACCCAGCGCCTGCTGGACGCCGGAGTGCCCCTGGTCTGCGTCTATGTCACCGCGGGCGAGCACAAGGGCAAGAACCACATACCGGGGAACCACGCGGAGCCCCCGTCGGACCGGCCCGCCTACTCGTCCGCGCGGCACCAAGGGCTGCGGCAGGCGTATGCGACGCTCCTCGGGCTGGACAAGTTCACGCACTGGACCAAGGGGGTCGCCTCGCTGCGCGGCGACCGGCTCGCCGAGATCAACACGCTCACCAACGGAAGCCGCCGAGTCGAGCTGATCTTCCTCAATCTGCCGATGAACACCTCCCGGCACCGCTCCGCGCTCCCCGGGCTCTGGCGGGAGCGCGGGCTAGGCGTGCAGACCGTCGTCGCCAAGGACTCGCCGCTGCGCAGGACCGTGCCGTACGACTACAAAGGGCTCATCGACGTGCTCGTGGGGCTGATGGAGCAGTACCGGCCGACCGTGATCCAGACCCTGGACCCGGATCCGGATATTCAGCACAGCGACGAGGCCACCCGCAGGAAGGACAGTGAGCAGCCCGGTTACTCCGACCACGCCGATCACACCGCCGCCGCCTGCTTCAGTTGGGCCGCGATGGTGCGCTGGGTCCGGGACGCCACCGCCGACAGCGGGCAGGTGCCCGCGTTCGTCGCCACGGCGTTCCGCGGCTACTACAACCGGCACTGGCCCAAGAACCTGCCCGCCCAGGTCCTCAAGGAGAAGGCGTCCCACCTCATCCCGTACGGCGGCGCCCCCGACTGGCGGTGCGGCAATCCGTCCGGCTGCGGCGACTACGCCGTGGGCGGGGTGCGGCCGCTGCGGAACAAGAAGGGGTGGGTCCGTTCGACTCACCACCGCTACCAGGGGCACCGGCCCGTCGCCGTCGTCGAGCGGGATGGGCGGCTCACGGCGTACGGGGTCCTGGGGCTGCGCGTGGTCCGCTGGCGGGAGACCCGGCCGGGCAGCCGGGAATGGGGAGCGCCGGCCGACCTCGGCGGCGGGCCGCTCGCGCCCGCGCTCGGCTCGGCGGCGCTCAAGGACGGCCGGCAACTGCTGTTCGGGCTGCGGTTCGCCGCGATCGGGGGCCGGGGCTCGTCCAACAGCCGGGAGATCATGCTCCTCGAACAGCGCACGCCCGGTGGGGAGTTCCTCGCCTGGAAGGGGCTCGGCAATCCGGAGCGCGGCGACGACAGGGGGCGCCGGATCGGCGTGCCTGTGGCGGTGACCGCGGGTGACGGCCGGGTCCATCTCTTCGTGCGCAACGCGGAGAAGGGGGTGAGCACCCGCGTACGGGAGGCGGACGGGACCTGGAGCGGCTGGCACGACCTCGGCGGGGAGTCCGTGCAGGACGGGCTGTCGGCCGTCGTCGACAGCGCGGGCCGCGTCCATGTCTTCGCCGCGGGCCATACCCGCGTGCACCACTGGGCGCAGGGCACGGCCGGCGGACCGGTCGCCTTCGAGGAGGGCGCCGGCAATCCGTCGGCCCGGCCCGGCGGTCCGGTCGCGGCTCTGCCGTCGGGGGACGGCGGGATCGATCTCTACTACCGGCCGGCCGCGTCCGCGCATCTCGTCTCGGTACGGGCCGGTGACACCGTCTCCCGCCCGCGCAGGGTCGGAAAGCTGGACGGGTACGGCCCGGTGAGCCTGGCCTCGGTCTCCGGCAAGCCGGTCTTCCTCGGCAGGGATCTGCGGGGCCGGATCCGGCTCCACGCACCCGGAGGCGGGTCGGTGCACGCGGAGTCGCTGGCCTCCCCCACCCTCGTCGCGCACTCCTCGCGGGTCATGGCGGTCGGCATGGGCGCGAACGCCCATCCGTGGGTGTTCGGGCCCATGCCGACCGTGAGGGTGGCCGCCGCGGGCTGATCCCGGTTCCGGGGCGGCCTCGGATCCCGTACGGACCCGGCTTCCGTACGGCCCCGGCTCCCGTACGTCCCGGGAACCCGGAATCCGGACCCCGGCCTCGCACCGCTCCGGCCCTTCAGGGCTCCGGGGCGGACGCGAGTTCCCCGTACAGAAGAGACTCCGGCGCGAGAAGGCTCCCGCATAGAGGAGCCCGTACAGGTGAGCCTGCGCAGAAGAGCCTGCACAGAAGAGAAAGAAAGAGGCCCCGCACCTTCCGGTGCGGGGCCTCTCCCTTGGTGCTCGTATGGAGCTACCAGGTCAGATCGGCAAGTGATTACTTGTTGATCTTGGTGACCTGGCCGGCGCCCACGGTCCGGCCACCCTCACGGATGGCGAACTTCAGGCCCTCTTCCATGGCGACGGGCTGGATGAGGTTCACCGTCATGACGGTGTTGTCACCCGGCATGACCATCTCGGTGCCCTCGGGGAGGGTCACCACGCCGGTCACGTCCGTGGTACGGAAGTAGAACTGCGGGCGGTAGTTGTTGAAGAACGGGGTGTGACGGCCACCCTCGTCCTTCGACAGGATGTACGCCTGCGCCTCGAACTCCGTGTGCGGGGTGACCGAGCCCGGCTTGATGATGACCTGGCCGCGCTCGACGTCCTCGCGCTTGATGCCACGGAGGAGCAGACCGACGTTCTCACCGGCCTGGCCCTCGTCGAGCAGCTTGCGGAACATCTCGATGCCGGTGACCGTGGTGGTGGTCTTCTCGGTCTTGATGCCGACGATGTCGACGGTCTCGTTGACCTTGAGGACACCACGCTCGATACGGCCGGTGACGACGGTGCCACGACCGGTGATCGTGAAGACGTCCTCGATCGGCATCAGGAACGGCTTGTCGACGTCACGCTCGGGCTGCGGGATGGACTCGTCGACGGCGGCCATCAGGTTCAGGACCGACTGGCCCCACTCCTTGTCGCCCTCGAGAGCCTTGAGCGCCGAGACCTTGACGACGGGAACGTCGTCGCCCGGGAACTCGTACTCGGAGAGAAGCTCACGCACCTCGAGCTCGACGAGCTCCAGGATCTCCTCGTCGTCCACCATGTCGGCCTTGTTCAGGGCGACGACGATGTACGGAACGCCGACCTGGCGGGCCAGGAGCACGTGCTCCTTGGTCTGCGGCATCGGGCCGTCAGTGGCGGCGACCACGAGGATGGCGCCGTCCATCTGCGCGGCACCGGTGATCATGTTCTTGATGTAGTCCGCGTGACCGGGGCAGTCCACGTGCGCGTAGTGACGCGACTCGGTCTGGTACTCGACGTGCGCGATGGAGATGGTGATACCGCGCTGGCGCTCCTCGGGAGCCTTGTCGATCTGGTCGAACGCGGACGCCTCGTTGAGGTCCGGGTACGCGTCGTGCAGCACCTTGGTAATGGCGGCCGTGAGGGTCGTCTTACCGTGGTCGATGTGACCGATGGTGCCGATGTTGACGTGCGGCTTAGTCCGCTCGAACTTCGCCTTCGCCACTGGGGTCCTCCTGTGGAGTGGTTCTGTACGCCTTACTCATCGGCGCCAGGTGATCTTTGCTGGGATGCCGGGGCCCGGGGCATTCTCTCCGTTGTGGGAGGGAATGCACACCGCGGGCTCCGGTGACAAGCCTAAAGCGTGAACTCGGGTGAGTTACTCGCCCTTGGCCTTCGCGATGATCTCCTCGGCGACGTTCCGGGGAACCTCGGCGTAGGAGTCGAACTGCATCGAGTAGCTTGCGCGACCCGACGTCTTGCTGCGGAGGTCTCCGACGTAGCCGAACATCTCCGAGAGCGGCACCAGGCCCTTGACGACCCGGGCGCCGGCCCGCTCCTCCATGGCCTGGATCTGGCCACGCCGGGAGTTGATGTCGCCGATGACGTCGCCCATGTAGTCCTCGGGCGTGGTGACCTCGACGGCCATCATCGGCTCGAGGAGCACGGGGCTGGCCTTGCGCGCGGCCTCCTTGAACGCCTGCGAACCGGCGATCTTGAAGGCGAGTTCGGAGGAGTCGACCTCGTGGTAGCCACCGTCGATGAGCGTGACGCGAACGCCCGTCATCTCGTAGCCGGCCAGGATGCCGAACTGCATGGCTTCCTGGGCGCCCGCGTCCACCGAAGGGATGTACTCCTTGGGGATACGGCCACCGGTGACCTTGTTCACGAACTCGTACGAGGCGTCGCCGCCCTCGATCGGCTCGATCGCGATCTGCACCTTGGCGAACTGGCCGGTGCCACCGGTCTGCTTCTTGTGGACGTAGTCCACGCGCTCGACGGCCTTGCGGATCGTCTCACGGTAGGCGACCTGCGGCTTGCCGACGTTCGCCTCGACCTTGAACTCGCGGCGCATCCGGTCGACGAGCACTTCGAGGTGGAGTTCGCCCATACCGCCGATGACGGTCTGGCCGGTCTCCTCGTTGGTGTGCACCTGGAAGGAGGGGTCCTCCTCCGCGAGACGCTGGATGGCGACACCCAGCTTCTCCTGGTCGCCCTTGGACTTGGGCTCGATCGCGACCTCGATGACCGGCGCCGGGAAGTCCATGGACTCCAGGATCACCGGGTTCTTCTCGTCCGCGAGCGTCTCACCGGTGGTGGTCTGCTTCAGGCCCATGACGGCGACGATGTCGCCCGCGCCCACCGACTCGATCTCCTCACGCTTGTTCGCGTGCATGCGGTAGATCTTGCCGATGCGCTCCTTGCGGCCCTTCACGGAGTTCAGCACCGCGGTGCCGGACTCCAGACGGCCGGAGTAGATGCGCACGAAGGTGAGCTTGCCGAGGTGCGGGTCGCTCATGATCTTGAACGCGAGCGCCGACAGCGGCTCCTCGTCGGACGGCTTGCGCTTGACGATCTCCTCCGGGTCCTTGACGGAGTGGCCTTCGATGGCCTCCACGTCGAGGGGGGAGGGGAGGTAGCGCACGACCGCGTCGAGCAGGGGCTGAACGCCCTTGTTCTTGAACGCGGTCCCACAGAACACCGGAGTGATCGTGATGTCCTTGGACTTGCCCGAGGCAATGGTGATACGGCGGATCGCGGCGTACAGCTGCTCCTCGGTGGGCTCCTGGCCCTCGAGGTACAGCTCCATGATCTCTTCGTCGTTCTCGGCGACGGTCTCCAGAAGCTTGCCGCGCCATTCGTCGGCGGCCTCGGCGTGCGTGGCCGGGATGTCGACGATGTCGTACATCTCGCCCTTGGCGGCCTCGGCGGACCAGACGAACGCCTTCATGGTGACCAGGTCGACGACGCCCTTGAAGTCGGCCTCGGCGCCGATGGGGAGCTGCATCACGATCGGCGTCGCGCCCAGGCGGTCGCTGATCATGTCGACACAGCGGTGGAACTCGGCACCGGTGCGGTCGAGCTTGTTGACGAAGCAGATACGCGGAACGCCGTAGCGGTCCGCCTGACGCCAGACGGTCTCGGACTGGGGCTCGACACCCGCGACACCGTCGAACACCGTGACGGCGCCGTCGAGGACGCGGAGCGAACGCTCCACCTCGACGGTGAAGTCGACGTGACCCGGTGTGTCGATGATGTTGATGGTGTGATCGACGTCCTCGAGCGACCAGTGACAGGTGGTCGCGGCGGACGTGATCGTGATCCCCCGCTCCTGCTCCTGCTCCATCCAGTCCATCGTGGCAGCGCCGTCGTGGACCTCACCGATCTTGTAGCTCACACCGGTGTAGAAAAGGATGCGCTCGGTGGTCGTCGTCTTCCCAGCGTCGATGTGGGCCATGATCCCGATGTTGCGGACCCTGGCCAGGTCAAGCGAAGTAGTGGCCATTTTGGCTCAGTCTTCTCTCGGTCTCGATGTGGGCAGCGACTACCAGCGGTAGTGCGCGAAGGCCTTGTTGGACTCGGCCATCTTGTGCGTGTCCTCACGCTTCTTGACCGAAGCGCCGAGGCCGTTGGAGGCGTCGAGCAGTTCGTTCATGAGGCGCTCGGTCATGGTCTTCTCACGGCGGGCGCGGGAGTAACCGACGAGCCAGCGGAGCGCGAGGGTCGAGGCGCGGCCGGGCTTGACCTCGATCGGCACCTGGTAGGTCGCGCCACCGACACGGCGGGACTTGACCTCGAGCGCGGGCTTGACGTTCTCCAGGGCGCGCTTCAGCGTGATGACCGGGTCGTTGCCGGTCTTCTCGCGGAGGCCCTCCATGGCGCCGTACACGATGCGCTCGGCGGTGGAACGCTTGCCGTTCAGCAGAATCTTGTTGATGAGCGAGGTCACCAGAGGAGAACCGTAAACCGGGTCGATGATGACCGGGCGCTTCGGGGCGGGGCCCTTACGAGGCATTCTTACTTCTCCTTCTTGGCGCCGTAGCGGCTGCGGGCCTGCTTGCGGTTCTTGACACCCTGGGTGTCAAGGGAGCCGCGGATGATCTTGTAGCGAACACCCGGCAGGTCCTTCACACGGCCACCACGCACGAGCACGATGGAGTGCTCCTGCAGGTTGTGTCCCTCGCCCGGAATGTAGGCCGTGACCTCGATGCCCGAGGTCAGACGCACACGCGCGACCTTACGGAGAGCCGAGTTGGGCTTCTTCGGGGTTGTCGTGAACACACGCGTGCAGACGCCGCGTCGCTGAGGGGAACCCTCGAGGGCAGGCGTCTTGTTCTTCTCGACCTTGTCCTGCCGGCCCTTGCGGACCAGCTGCTGGATCGTAGGCACTACTTCTCCGGTTTCTGTGTGCCGTTCAGTGAAACTAACCTGGAACGCACCGACCCACGCGGTCGGGTGTGTCGAAGCTGCGGGGCTCCGCCCGCGGAGAGCGGAGAAGGCGCAGAATGCGGTGGCCGGTCATTGAACCCGTCAGCGGTTGAGGACACGCTCACGAGCCCAGGCACACCCCAGGCACAAGGTCTGAGCGTACCTACCGCATGGACTCCGGTCAAAACAAATGCCCACGCGCGGGAAGCGCCTTCCGGGCCGCGGAACGACGTCTTCGGGCACCCCGCGCAAAGGGGCTCTCGCGGCGGTCCGTTGAGGGGCGGGGGTCCGGCGCGGGGCTCTCGCGGCGGGTGCGGTGAAGCCGCCTCGGCGGGCGTCCGGCAGGGTCCGACGACTGCTGGAAACCGTCGTACTCCATCTGTCTATCAGTCGCAGTCGCGGTAGCAGTCGCCTACAGGGCGTCGCCGTCCGGGCCCGGCGGGGCGTCGCGCTGGTAGCGGCGCGGGGAGGAGAGCCGGGGGATGGTGGGGACTTTCGACTTGCGGCTCTTGGGGAGGAAGGCCGGGCGGCCCGCCGCGGTCGGCTCCTCCCGGTCCACGGGGGCCGGCGGCGCGTCGCGGGCGTTCTCACCGTCCGCGGCGGGCGCGCTGTTCCCGGCGGCCCTCCGCTGGTCGTTCTCGCCTTTCTCCCCGTTCTCGCCCTTCTCCCCGTTCCGGTCGCTCTCACCGTTCCGGTCGCTCTCACCGTTCCGGTCGTAGCGGTCGCTCTCGCCGCTCGCACCGGTCGCGCGGCCCTCACCGCTCTCGCGGGGATCGCCGCCGGTCGCGCGCTCCCGCTCCCGTCCCCGGCCCTCCCACCTGTCCTGCTCGCGGGGGAACGGGATGACGGCGGCCTGGCCAGGCGTACGGCCGACCAGCCGGAGGGGCCGGTTCCTGGCGGCGACGCGGGCCTCCTCCAGAGCGGAGCCGTACTCGGCGGCGGCATCACGCCACCCCTTGGCGTACGCGTCCAACTCCAGCCGGTCGAGTTCCTCACGGAGGAGTACGGCGACGGCGGCGGGGTCGTGGCGTTCGAGAAGCGTGCCGAGCAGGGCGAGCAGGCCGGGAAGATCACTCGGAGGAGCCTCCGGGAGGTCGTCCGGCGACACGGGAGGTACGGGAGGCGCTGGCGATGCTGCCGACGGAACCGCTCTCGCGCCTTCCCCCGCACCGTCGCCCTCGGCCATCCGTATCTCTCGCCCCGTCCCCTCGGTGGCCAGCCCCCCGGCTATGCCTCCCCCGCCCCTGTGTCCCCAGCCCATGCGTGACCAGGGCGTGCCTCGGCGACGTCTCCGGATCGCCGGAGGCGTACGGCCTGCGTGAACGTAGGGACAGGCCGCCTCAGTCTACTGGGGGCGCACTTGCCACTGGGATGTGGAGCCGGAGTTGACTCGGTTCCCGCGCCGGAGGTCAGTCCTTCGCCAGGGGCTGGTGACGGGCCGGGGCGGACGGCAGGAACTGGCCGGCGACCTTGATGAAGATCTCCCGCTGATCGGCGGGGATGCCGAGTCCGGCCGCCGCTTCCTCCAGGGTCAGCCGGCGCTCCGTGGCCTGCGGCGCGTGCTCGGCCGCCTGCGGCAGCGGCAGATCCTGCTCGGTGAGCCGACCGGACCGGATGAGCATGTCCCGCACCGGCACGTCGAGTACGTGCGCGAGGCGGCGGGTCGTCTCCAGGTCCGGCATGCTCTGCCGCTGGAGCAGTCTCGTGATCGCGGCGCGGTGGACACCGGCCTCGTCCGCGAGACGGGACTTGCCGCCGCCGCGCGGGCTGTCGATGTCGTAGCCCCGGCGGCGGATGAGCTCTTCGATCCAGGCGGCGAACTGCTCCACATCACTGGCGGTCATGACTGGTCGCCTCCCTCCAAAGCGAACCTCAGAGTAGCGCGCTTGCGCGCAAGGAATTACGTGACCTTGCACGCGCACACACTTCCGTCACCGCATGTATGCCGTGCGTATAACTCAGGAGTAAGTTGCGTGCGCACGCGCAACATGCCAGAGTGGCGGATCCCACAGCAGGTCACTCAGTCAGGAGTCGCCGCCATGCCCCTGCCCGATTCGCCGGAGTCCACCGGCTGGCGCGCGGCAGCCGCGTGCTCGGGACTGCCCCCGCAGATCGTCTTCGCCCGACGGGAAGCAGAGGCGCGACCTGCGCTGAAGGCATGCGAGCGGTGTCCTGTCGTACGCCTCTGCGAGGAGGCGGTGGCGCCGGCGGAGAGCTTCTTCGACGGTGTGAGCGCCGGCCGCCTGTGGCGCAACGGCCGAGCGGTGCGGCTCCGCGGCACCTCCGTTGCGCGCCCGCGCGATGGGCGTCCCGCCCCGTATCCCGATTCACAGACATGACACCCATGTGCTCGTACCCGGTATACGACCTTGCAGGGGACACGTATGACACGCAACGCGTACACGGGGTGCCAACGCGTACACGGGGCACCTAGGAACGGGGCGCCGGGCTCCTAGGAACGGCGCACCCAGGAGCGGCGCGCCTGGGAAGGGGCCGTCGCACCGGCCGACGCCCTCGCGAGAACCCCGCTCCCCGTTCGGCGGCGCGCGCGGCGGCCGGAGCCGGTGCCGGTGCCGGTGCCGGACAGCCCGGCCACCGTGCGGCGGGGGCGCGCCGTTCCGCATCGCGCGCTGTGCCGGGGAACCGGGGCTCCCGCGGCACGGAAGCCCGCAGTTCGCAGTCCGTACCCGCTCATCGTCCTACCCGGGGAGGCACTCTTGGCCACCACATCCGCCCATGACGCAGCCGTCTGGATCGACGCGCTGACGCGCCGGTTTCCCGAACTGCTCACCGAGTTGGCGCCCAGCCGCCGCTCGTCGTCCGTCGGAGGCGGCGGGCGCGCCACGCCGACGCACCCGGCGGCTCCCGTCCGTCTGCACGTCTCCGACGCGATACGGGACGTCACGGACGGGGTGATCGAACTGGACGAGGCCGTGCACGACCGGCTGGGCCTCGGGCGGCCCCGGCACGCGCGCGTGCCGCAGCGGCTGGCGCGGATCGCCGGGCTTCTCGCCGACGTCTCGGCGCATCCCGATCTCGCGGAGCATGTACGGGACGAGGCCCGCAGGATGGTGGGCCGGTGCGCGCGGGCTCTCGGGGAGTCCGAGTCGATGGTCCGGGTCGAGGGCCGCTGCCCGTGGTGCGGCTCCGTCTCGCTGCGGGCGTTTCCCGAGCGCCGTGCCGTGCTCTGTGTGAATCCGGGCTGCCGCTGCGCCGACGCGGAGTGCGACTGCCGTACGGACGTCGTGTACCGCCACACCTGGCGGGAGGGGGACGCCGACGCACCGGTGGCGGCGGGGTGGCCCGCGATCGCCGCCGCCATGAACGCGGCGGCCGAAGGGGTACGCCGATGACCGCGGCGGGACCGCTGATCACGGGAGCGCTCGCCGCGAGCGAGGCCGGGGTGGTCCCGGCCACCATACGGAAGTGGGTCCAGCTCGGTTTCCTCGTGCCCTCCGGGCGGCGGGGCCGGGCTCAGCTCTACCGGCTGGAGGATGTGTTCGCCGCGGAGCGCGCGGCCCGCCGCAAGTAGGCGGCGCTGGGCCCTGGAACGGTTCGGGGTGCGGCGCCAGGCTCCGGGCGCCGGGCGCGGCACCGGCGAGCGGGACGCCGTGGGCGCGGGACGGCAGGCGCGGTGCACGCAGTCGATGGACGCAGTCGGTGAACAGAAGGCGGTCGCCCCATCCGGGGCGGCCGCCTTTTTGGGTGTGTACGCCTGACCGGGCACGTACGCGTGACCGGGCCGCGTGACCTCACCGCCCGGCGTCCCTCTCGGGCCGTATCCGCAGCACCCTGCCGTCGTCGCCCCCGGCCGGACCGCGCCCGTCGACGGCCCGGAGGGCCTCCTGCCAGCCACTCGTGAACCCCTGCATCTCGGCGTCCACGGCGATCCGGGCGCCGACCTTCCCGACCATCGCGGTGAGCGTTCTCGCCACGTCGCAGGTGTAGTCCCCCGACTCCCCCGCCTCGGCGGCGACTTCCACGGCGGCCGCCACCACCTCGGCCAGCCGCTCCCGCGCGCTGACGGCACCGTCGACACCGCTGACCACACCCACACGCACCCACCCCTCAGACCATTGCTCGAAAACTTGTTCGAAAGCTTGAGGCTTGAGAGTAACTCGCCCTCCGGGCACGACACCACACATGACACACCTCAAAAGTGCGCCCGCGCGCGACCTAGTTGCGCGCTCGCACGATCTGAATCACAATGGGTGCAGCGGCGGAGCTGTGCCCGCAAGACGGGCAGCGGCTCCGCCGTTCGCTGCCGGGCGGCGTCCTGCCCACGCCCCCTTCCCCCCGGGACGCCGCCCGGCGGCCTCCACTCACCCGCCCTCACAGCACCGAGGTGAACCGTCATGACCACACCCCCGAGTGCCTTTCCCGACGTAGAGGCGTTGGTCGTCGACGTCCTCAAGGCTGACACCGCGCTCACCGGCGTCCATGTCGCGGTCGACCCGCCGCCCGCCTTCAACGGCACCACGCCCGCCGTCCTCGTCAACCGGCGGGGCGGGGCCTGGACCGGCGATCTGCACGTCGACATGCCGCTGATCGAGTTCGAGGTGTACGGGCCGACCAAAGCCGCCGCCCATGTCCTGTGCAACAAGGCGCGGCGGGTGCTGCTCGCCGCGATCGGCAGGACGTACGGCGTCAATGTGATCACCGACGTCGAGGAGGAGGACGGGCCGCGCTGGACGCCCGACTACGTGTACGCGGCGGCCAACCGCTATGTGTGCGTGATCCGTCTCTCGCTGACCGTCTTCTGAGTCGTGCGAGTCCGCTGACGTCGCAGCTCACACCCGGTGTGTTCACACACCGACCCCACGATCGAGGCCCTGCCGTCCGGCGGGGCCTTCGCCGTTCCCGGGCGAAACCGCGAAACCGCTCCGGGAACGGCACCACCCCCTCTATAAGGAGAAGCCACCATGGCAGGCAACAACTCTTCCGAGATCCGCGTAGCCGGCAGCGGCCGACTCTTCGTCGCCCCCGCCGGCACCGCGGCCCCGACCGCTTTCACCGACAACTCCAGCACGGACTGGGGTGCCACGTGGAAGGACCTCGGTTACACCTCCGCCGACGGCGTGACCTTCGCCAAGAAGGACAAGCTGGAGCCGGTCGACTCGTGGCAGGCCGTCAGCCCGGTCCACTTCATCTACTCGGACCGGGATCTGACGCTGAAGTTCTCCCTGCTCCAGTTCAACGAGGACACCCTCCCGTTCTTCATGGGCGGCGGCGAGGTCAAGCAGGAGGGCACTCCCCCGGTGGCCGACGTCTACCGGTACGACATCCCGGAGCGCGCCTACGCGGACGTCCGGGCCCTCGGCCTGGAGTTCACCGACGTCAAGGCCGGCACGAACACCACGGTGAAGTACCGCTTCTTCATCCCTCGCGGCCAGGTCACCGCGTCGGACGACATCAAGCTGGCCCGCAAGTCCGCGGCGCAGCTGGGCATCACGTTCACCGCGATGTCGCCGGGCAACGGCGGCCCGCTGGCGAGCTTCGTGATGAAGGACTCCACGTACGCCGCGGTCTAACCCCTGCTCTAATCCCTGCTCCCCGGGTGCGGGGCGGCCCCGGCCGTCCCGCACCCACCCCTTTCTCCGCATCTGCACACTCGCGAACAAGGAGTACGCATCATGGCCCGTTTCGACGTCAACGCAGCCCGCGCCCAGCGCCTGGAGGCCCGTGGCACCACCTGGTCCTTCGAACTGGACGGCGAGAGCTTCACCCTGCCCACCGAGATGGGCCGCAGCACCGCGAAGGGACTGCGGAAGCTCGACGACAACGACGTGGACGGGCTGCTCGCACTACTGATGGGCGACAAGCAGTTCGCGCGCTTCGAGAAGCACGACGTGACCATGCAGGACATCGCCGCGATCCTGGAGGCGTACGGCAAGGAGACGGGGCTCAGCCTGGGGGAAGGCTGAGCCTCGCCGAGTTCGTCGACGAACACGCCGAGGCCCTTGAGGCGGACCTGCTCCGCCATTACGGGCTCGACCTGCTGGACTGGCACCGGGGCGAGCTGTCCAGCCGCCGACTGCTGGTGCTGCTCAGGAACATGCCGTACGACAGTGCCGTCAACCGGTCGGTGAACGGCGAGGCGGCCACCTGGACGGTCACCGATCACCTGCTGGCGGCGACGGTGGACCATCTGGCCGCCGCCAACTGGATGTTCGTCTGTGCCAACTCGGCCGACGAGCATGACACCCCCGAGCCACCGAAGCCCGTACCGAGGCCCGGGGACAGGCACGAGCCGGAGCCCGGTGGCGACGGCGAGGGCGGACCGGACGAGGGAAGCGGCGAAGCCGTCCCGTCGCCGGAGCAGCTCGCCCGGTTCTTCGGGTGAGCACCAATCCCACCGGATGCGCCGCTCCCGGCCGCCCCCGTTGTGACGGAACGATTCTGAGGGGGGCACGATGGGCCGTCCCCGCCTGCCGCGCAGCACTCTGCCAACCGGCTGGGCGCTGCTGCGGCCGCGCATCTCCCGGGCGGAGAGGAACGGGCCAGTCTCGGGGCGCTGAGGTGTCCCGTGCTCGTCCGCGCGTCCGTGCTCGTTCTGCTTTCCCAGCCAAGCGATTGGGGGAACAACGTCACCCTACCGCGAGCACTTTGACGCCCGCTCATGGTGCCCGCTGGTCGGCGGACGGTGCGAGACGGCACACGAATCGGCACCGGGCCGCGCCTCCCACCGCCGTCCGCCCGCCGCTTCGGCGCAGGTGTGCGCGGGGCGACGGGCCAAGGACCGACGAGCGCGGGTTCCACCTCGGCCGCAAGCGACCGGAAGGCAGGACACCATTGACGTCCCAGACCGGGGGAAGCCCGGCGCAGGGCGCGCCCCTCGACCGTCTGCGCGAACTGCTGTACGGCCCCGACCGCCTCGGCGGCGACGCCCTGCTCGCCGCACTCGACGCGGAGTTCGCCGCCGAGTTCACGGCCCGCGAGACGCGGGCGTACGCGGCGGGATGGAACGACGCGGTCACGGCGAGCCGGAGCGGCCGGCCGTTGCCGCAGTCCCGCCCGGGAGCCTCTTGACCACTGCCACCCGCACTCATGGCCCCATGAGGCATCCGCCGCACGGACTCCGGAGGCCGAACCCTGCGGAGTGCCGGCACCATTCACCACTCCAGAAGTGGAGGAATCTCGATGGCAGAACCAAAGACCCCGACCGAACCGAAAATCCCGGCAGAACAGAAGGTCCCGGACGACATCATCAAGTGGATCAAATCACTGAAGATCGACTTGGACTCGGTCAAGAATCCGGCCGGAGCCGTCACAAGGGATTTCATTATCGGTCAGACAAAGATACTGATCGCAGCGATCGAGAAAGGAAAGAAGGACGAACCCAAGCTCTGGTGGGAGATAGCCCTTGAAACGATCGGACTCGGCGATTTCGCCAAGTCACTCAAGGAGAACATGGGGTTGCATCAGACCCTCCTGACTCTCCTGATCCCACTCGCCGCCCTCGCGCTCCCCATCGTGGCGGCCATCGCGTACTTCAAGGCGACCGGGAAGGTCATCGGCCGGGACCCCAATACGAACATGCCCAGGCCGATGACCCCTCAGAAGAGGGACGAACTCACCGCGATCGCCTTCAACGTAAACCCTACGGGCCTCACACCCGAAAAACTGGAAGATCTCAGGAAGGGCCTCGTAGAGGTCACCAGGGTCACCCCCGCGTTCAACGCACAAATTGGCAATCTGAAACCGGCGGCGGAGTACGACGCACTCGCCAAGGCGATCAAGGAGATCGGCGATTCGCTTGCCTCCGAAGGCTTGAAGAACGAGGCACTGAAGAAATTCGGGGAAGCAGCCGCACACACCGCACTCGACGACACCAAACTCTCCAAACTCGTCAAGAATGTAGGCGACCTCGACACAAAGCTGACGAATCTCAAGGCCGCCGACCTGAACACCACCGCTTCGGCTGCGGACAACCTCGCCGAACCCACGGAGAGACTGGCGGCCAAGTTCCGGGACCTCGCACGCTCGGCAGGAGAAATCAGGGCCATCCTGGACGCGCAATAAGCCTCACCTCACCGAAAGGAGGAACGGAATGAGTCTTGTCCGTTCCATGAAGAACGCGTCCGGTGCCGTCAATTCTTTCAAATCATCGGCCTCCGGAGCCGCAGCACCGATCCGCGGCATCGGCGACGCCAGCGGCCGGGCCTCCGGCCAGCTCCGTGGGCTCCGCTCCGCGTCGCAGCAGTCCTCCGGGCAGCTCAGGAGCCTGAAGACAGCCACCGACCGGGCCGAGCGCTCGATGGCGAAGGCCGGCACCACCGGCCAGTCGGCCGGCGGCAAGCTCGGCCGGTTCAAGTCGGGAGCCGACCGGGCCGCCCAGGGGCAGGACCGGCTCAACCGGTCCATGCGGGGCAACTTCCTCGTGCGGCTGCTCGAACTCTTCATGCCGCTGATCGAGATGATCGTCCAGATGGCCGCGCGGTCCAGGACCATGCAGACGGTCATCCGGACCGCGTTCAACGCCATCCGGACCGTCATCAGCGCGGTCATGAAGGTCGTCGGCCCGATCATGCGGGCGGCCGGATCGCTGATCCGGTCGGTGTGGAACGGCATCCGGAGTGCCATCTCCACCGTCGTCAGGGTCATCGCCACCGTCATCCGTACCTACGTCAACATCTGGCGGAACATCCTCACCACCGTGATGAACGCCATCCGGACCGTCATCCGGACCGTCTGGAACGGCATCAAGGCCGTCATCACGCCGGTGATCAACTGGATCCGGACGGTGATCCCCAGGGCCTTCAGCACCGTCAAAGAGAAGATGTCGAGCATCTGGAACGGCCTGAAGGACATCGCGTCCAGGGCGTTCAACGGCATCAAGGACGGGGTCAGGTCCCCGATCAACGCCGTCATCGGGCTGATCAACTCGATGATCGGCCGGCTGAACGCGATCAAGGTCAGCGTGCCGGGCTGGGTCCCCCTGGTCGGCGGCAAGACCTTCGGCGTCAGCCTCCCCACGATCCCTCAACTCGCCGCCGGCGGTGTCGTCATGCCGCGCCGCGGCGGTGTCCACGCGATCGTCGCCGAAGCCGGTGAGGCCGAGGCCGTCATGCCGCTGTCCAAGCTGGACCGGCTGCTCGCCATCACCGCCAAGCGGGCCCGGATGGCGCAGAACCAGGCGGGCTCCGGCAAGGGCGGTTTCCACATCGAGCACTACCACGCGGCCCGTAACGCCGACCCACGGGCCACCGCCGCCGCCCTGATGTACCTCGCGAAGGCCCGCGGATGAGTGCGGCCATGGCACTGCCGCTGAACCCCCTGCGGAACGCCGCCGGCTCCACGAGAAACCTCAGCGGTGGAATCGGGCAACTCTCCGGCCCCCTCCGCACCATGACCACCAACATCCGGAACGCGGCCTCCGGCGTCGGCCGGCTCCCCGGCGCGCTGAACCCCGCGGGCGCGGCCATACGCGGGATCAGGACCCGCGCCTCCGGCGTCTCGGCCTCCGCCGCCAAGCTCGGCCGCTCCACCGCGCCCACCGGAGTCCGCCGGTTCGGCGCGGCCGCGGGCCGGGCCAAGGCGTCCGTCGACAGGATCGGCGGCGGCCCCCTGGGCACCATCATGGGAATGATCGTCGGGATGGTCGACATCGCGTCGCTCCTCAGCGGCCTGATGGGCCGCTTCGGCATCGTGATGACCATCGCGTCCATCGCCATGACCGGAGTCAACACCGCCATGCGCGCCAACCCGCTCGGCTTCGTGCTCGGCATCATCATTCCGGTCGCCGCCTACCTCATCGAACTGGCGCTGAGCAGCGAGACCGGCCAGCGGATCATGAAGCAGGTCTTCGCCCAGGTCCTCCGGAACTTCCAGCGGATCGCGGCATTCCTCGGGCCCATACTCAAGTCCATCGGCAGCCGCGTCGGCACCGCTTTCACGGCGATACGGAGCACCGTCACCGGAGTGCTGCGTTCCCTCGCCGGCACCATCGGCACCATCGCACGCATCGGTTCGGCCATCGCGGGCGTTTCGAACGCCATGCGCGCGGTCGCCTCGCTCGCCTTCAACCGGTTGAGGGGCGCGGTGCGGCCCATCCAGAAGTGGATCACCGACACCGCTCCGGGGTTCTTCACCAGGGCGAAGAACGCCGTGGCCGGCGCGATGCGCGGCATCGGCGACATGCTCGAAGGCGGGATGCAGACCGTCCTGAGCGTCGTGAAGGGGCCGATCAGCGGCCTGATCGCCTTCGCCAACTGGGTCATCGACGGGCTGAAGAAGCTCAGCTTCTCGATCCTCGGCAAGAAGTTCGGGGTCAAGCTCGACAAGATCCCCCAGCTCGCCGAGGGCGGCGTCGTGTTCCCCGGCATGTCCGACCGGGCCCCGCGCATCCAGCCGCTCTCGGAACTCGAGCAACGGCGGGTGCTGTACGGGTCCGCCGCCGCCCCGAAGCCGTACCGCATCGAGCACTACCGCGAGGAGCCGGACGCGGGTCCGCGTTCCACCGCCGAGGATCTGCTCTTTCTCACCGCCGCTCACGCCTGAGCCCCTACAGCCGTACAGCCCTACAGAGTGAGGTGACGGCCCCATGGCCGAGACCACAACCGCATACACCGCCGACCTCGCGCCCGGCTCGCTCATCACCCAGGACGGGCAGATGCAGTGGGCCGGGCTCCTCATCGGCACCGGCACCCCCTTCGCCGTCGACCGGTCCGGGCTGACCGGCTGGGAGGACCTGCCGGAGTACGACTCGTCCGACGCCGAGCGCCCCACCTCGCACGGCGCCTGGCCCGGCGCCCGCTACGCCAAGCCCCGCAAGGTCGGCGGCACGGTGTGGATGACACCGGAGGCCGGGACCGCCCCGGCCGCCGTGTACGCGCTCCGCCAGGCCCTCGCCCTCAGCGACGAGGAGCGCTGGCTCGCGGTGCGGCTGCACGGCGAGGTCCTCGCCGTGCGCGCGCGGGTCAGCCAGCGCGTCGTCCCCGCAGACCGGGTCTTCGCCACGCAGGGCGCGGCGAAGGCGTCCGTGCAGTGGCTGGCGACCGACCCGCGCCGCTATCTGGTCAATGAGCAGTTGGCGACGACCGGGCCCCCGGAGCCGGAGTCGGGCCTCACCTGGCCGCTCACCTGGCCGCTGAACTGGGGCCAGGCGAAGAGCACCGGCGATGTCATGGCCGAGAACACCGGTTCCGCGCCCACCAACCCGGTGATCGTCTTCCGGGGCCCGTGCACGATGCCGACCGTCACCGAGCGGGTCAGCCGCCGCCGTCTGCGGTACGCGATCGACCTCACGGCCGCGGACGTACTGGAGGTGGACACCGGCGCGGGCACCGTCATGCTCAACAACTCGGCGTCCCGCCGCCACACCGCCATGGGGGACTCCAGCCCCGAGGAGCTCTTCGCCTTCGAACCGGGCCGGGCGGAGCTGTCGTTCCGGCCGGACTCGGCGGGCGAGGGCGCGCAGATGACCGTCCGCTGGCGCAGCGCGGAGTGGTAACCCGCAGGCCGGACCGGCCGCGGAGTGGTAGCCCGCGGGCCGGACCGACCGCCGCCCGGCCGCCGACCCGCCGGGACCGCCCCTTGACCCGCCTCCGGGTCCTGCTTCCGGTCCGGCTCGGGTCTGCCTCCGCGTGCGCCGTCCGGCCCGGTTCCGGAACTGCCGTCGCGTCCACCGTCCGGCCCGACTCCGGCTGCCGGCCCGACTAACGGCTTCCGGCTCCCGGCTCCCGAAACGCCGTCGGGCCCACCGTCGGACCTCATCCCCGGACCGGATCGGACCGCACCCACCGCGCCGGCGGCCCGCGGCCACCCACCGCACACCCCCACCGCCCGCCCCGCCCCGCACGCACCGCGCATGCGGCCCGCACCCGAACCGTCGCCCGTCTCCAGCGGGGAAACCCGCACTTCGCAGAGGTGAATCATGACCGTACGCGCCGCATGGCTCCAGCCCACGGGCCAGACCCGTGAGGACACCCGCATCACCCTGTCCACACTGCTCACCCCCAGCGGGCAGGACGCGACCGACCCCCCGCTCCGCTCGCGGGCGGGCATCGTGCCGGGCGGCTTCGCCCTGTCCGGCGCCGCCGGCATGCAGTGCTCCATCGGCCCCGGCCGGGCCGTCGTCCAGGGACTGCAGACCGACCAAGGCGCCTATATGGTCGCCGTCACCGCGCCGCAGCTCCTGACCTTCGCCGACGGCGACCCGCTGCACGGCCGGATCGACCTGGTGGAACTGGTCGTGCGGGACGACGACTACGAGCAGTCCGGCGTGAGCGCGGCGCAGGTGCGGCTGGTCCAGGGGACCGCCTCGGCCACTCCGAGCCCCCCTACGAGCGGCCCGGGCAGCTCGATCCCGCTCTACCACGTCTCCGTACCGGCCGGCACCTCCGCCGGCACCGGTGGCATCGCCTGGCTGACGGCGGCGGTCACCGCCCTGCACTATCCAATGGTGGCGCTCGGCGGCATCACGCCCAGCGGCGGCTTCAACGGAGCGTACGCGGGCCAGTACCGGGACAGTTCCACCGTCCTCCAGCGCTGGAGCGGCACGTCCTGGGTCTCGTACTCCAAGGCGATCGGCGGGATCGTCCCCAACGGGACGCTCACGGTCGGGAACTACACGGGCCAGTACCGGGATTCCGGCGGTTTCCTGGAGCGCTGGGACGGCTCGGCCTGGGTACATGTCGAGGGTCGCGCGAAGGTGCTGTTCAGCGTCTCGCAGACGGCGATGCAGACCGTCGGCAGCGGCCCCTGGACCCCCATGCAGCTCAACTCCGTCGACGTGGACGACTCCGGCGGCTGGAACGGCACCGATACCTACACCGTGCCGCGGACCGGCTGGTGGCGGGTCTCCGCCCACATCGCCTGGATCGGCGACTCGCCCAACGGCTCGCGCGGAGCCCGTGTGCTGATCAACGGGATCGGCCTGCCCCGCGGCACCTGGCTGACACTCGCCGGCACCAGCTCGGCGATCGTCGTCGGCGGGCAGTGCCTGGTCAGGCTCACCGCGGGCAACACCCTCCAGCTCGCCGGATCCCAGAACTCCACGGTCAGCCTCCGGACGCTCGGCGGCTCCGGCTACTACAGCAACCTCTCGGCCGAGTGGATCAGGTCCTGACGACCTGCTCCCCATCGCCCTCCCCTCTTCGAACGGAGACCGCAGATGAACCTGCGCAGCAGCTGGCTGGCCGAGACCGGCCAGACCCGTGAGGACACCCGTCTCACCCAGATCGGCGCGACGACCCCGCAGAACACCCTGGAGTCCCGGTCGGGCATCCTGCCCGGCTCGTACGACGGACTGGCGCGGCTCGCCGGCTTCTGGCTGGAGGGCACCGCGCCGATGACGGCGAACCTCCACGGAGGGCGGGCCGTGATCCAGGGCCAGGCCGGCCAGGGCGTCTATCCGGTGGCGCTGACCGCGACCCAGAGCCTCGTCTTCGCCGACGGGGACGCCCAGGGCGAGCGGATCGACCTGGTGGTCGTCAAGATCTACGACAATCTGTACGACGGTTCCACCCGCCACGAGGCCGTCGCGGAGATCGTCCGGGGCGTCGCCGGGCCCAGCCCCACGCCGCCCGCCGTGCCCCCGCTGAGTCTCCCGCTCTACCAGGTGAGGGTCCCGGCGAACGCCAGTGCGGGCAGCGGCGGAATCACCTGGAACACTCAGGTCACCGACCTGCGGACCCCGGTCGTCGCCATCGGTGGCATCCTCCCGGTCCACGGCGACAGCCGCCCGGGCTCCTTCCCGGGCCAGTACCAGGACTCGGGCGGCACCCTTCAGCGCTGGGACGGCTCGGCCTGGGTCCCGTATCCGTACGCGCTCGGCGGGATCGCCCCGGCGGGCGCGATCACCACCGCGAGCTACACGGGCCAGTACCGCGACTCCACCGGGGGCCAGCTCCAGCGGTGGAACGGCGCCGCCTGGGCGCCGGCCGTGCCGGGACCGTATTTCAACGACTCCCTGGACGCCGGGTACACCACGTCGACGACGTACACGCCGACGCTGGTGGAGAGGACGGTCAACCCGCTCTCGGTCACCTTCACCGCCCCGCCGTCCCGCGCCGTGCTGGTCACCTTCGGAGCCGCGATGCAGACCGCGGCGAGCACCACCGCGTCCGCCTACATGAGCCTGCGGGGCACTCAAGGCACGACCGCGGTCCGGGAGCCGAGCGACGATCTGTCGGTGGTCTACGCGGGGCCGCTCTCGGCGTCGGTGTCCACCACCATGCGGTGGCACAGCCTGACCCCGGGCCTCTCGTACACCCTGACCGCCTACCACCGGTGCACCATCAACACGGTCAGAGCCTGGTACGACGGCGCGTTCATCCGCGTCGACCCGCAGGCGTGAGCCGCCCCCGACCCATCCCACCACCGCACCAGGAGTGAACCCATGACGCTCCACTCCGGCTGGCTCGCCCCCACCGGACAGACCCGGCAGGCCACGCGCCACACCGCGTTCGGCGGTACGACACCGGCGGGCCCGATCCAGTCGCGCTCCGGAATCCTGCCGGGCGCGGACGACGGCACCCGTCGGCTCGCCGGGCTGTCGTTGAGCGGGCTGAGCCCGATGACCGCCAACGTCTCCGCCGGCCGGGCCGTCGTCCAGGGCCCCGCGCTCCAAGGCGCCTACCCGGCGGCGCTCGACCAGGGCACGGCGATCTCCTTCACCGACGGGGACTCCGCGAACCCCCGGATCGACCTGGTCGTCCTGCGCGTGTACGACAGCGAGTTCGACGGCTCGCAGCGCACCGAGGCGGCCATCGAGATCGTCCCCGGCACCCCGTCACCCACACCGGTGCGCCCGGCCGTACCGGCTCTCGCGCTCGCCCTGTACGCCGTCCGTATTCCGGCCGGCACCTCCGCCGGCACCGGGGGCGTCGACTGGGCCACGGCCGTCACCGATCTCCGCACCGCGGTCGTCGCCGTCGGCGGCATCCTGCCCGTACACGGCGGTACGGCGGTGGCCGGCGCGTACCCCGGCCAGTACCAGGACACCGACGGCTCGTCACAGCTCCAGCGCTGGAACGGCACCGCCTGGATCCCGTACCCGAAGGAGACCGGCGGCATCGCGCCCGCCGGCGCGATCAGCACCGCGAGCTACACCGGCCAGTACCGGGACACCCCCGGAGGGCAGCTGCAGCGCTGGAACGGCACCGCCTGGGTGAACTACCAGCCGCCGGTCGAGGTGGAGACCACGACCACCGGCGCGACCGCGCTGACGGAGTGGGCGCTGGTCTCCTTCGACGCCCGTCGCACCCGCGGAATCTGCACCCTGACCCTCCTGTTCGCACGGACCGGCCCCAACATCCCCGTACCGAGCCACGGCAACATCACCGACGAGCAGGTGTGCACCCTCCCCGCCGGCTGGCGCCCCGCCTTCGACGTCGAAGCCCCTGCCTGCGACGGATACGGCTCGGGCGGCGCGACCATCGCGCCCAGCGGGCTGGTCAGGCTGCGCACCTGGACCGGCAACGGGGAGCTGAGGACCGACCGGCAAGTGCGCATGACCGCCACCTTCGTCCAGTGAGGGCCGCTCCATGACTCTGAACACGCCCTACCGGGCGATCTTCTGCGATGTCCTCACCGACCAGACGATCGACATCCTGCCCCTGCGGGACGTCCAGATCGACGACTACATCGGCAAGCCCGGCTCCCTGTCGGGCACCGTCCCCATCCCCGACGCGGCCATCGCCGACCGCGTCCACCGCGTCGAGGAGGGCCGCACCGCGGTCTATCTGGAACGCGGCGGCGACCTGTGGTGGGGCGGAATCATCTGGACGAGCACCCTGCAGAGCAGCGAACGCGGGGTACTGACCCTGGGCATCCAGGCCGCCACCTTCGACTCGTACGCCGGGCGACGCCGTATCCGCGAGAACCTGTCGTACACGGCACAGGACCAACTGGAGCTGGCCCGGGAGCTGTGGCGCAAGCTTCAGTCGACCAGCGGCGGCGACATCCGGGTCCGGTACGGACAGGAGACGTCCCAGGTCCCGCGGACCATCTCGTGGCGGGACGGCGACGAGACCTCCTTCGCCGACGCCATGGACCAACTCGCCACCATGGACAACGGGTTCGAACACCACATCGCCGTCTACCGCGACCCCGCCACCGGGGAGCGGGTGCGGCGGCTACGGCTCGGCAGCCCCCGTATCCGCACCGGCTCCACCGACCTGATCCTGGACCGGCCCGGCACGATCCTGTCGTACTCCTTCCCGCGCGACGCGACCCGCGGCGGCACCACCGCCCGCACCCGCGGCGCTTCCGTCAACAGCAACCAGGCGGCCGAGTCGCGGCCGCTGGTCTCGACCGAGATCGTCGCCGACGATCTGATCGCCGGCGGCTGGCCCCGCGTGGACCTGTCGGCGGACCACAACGAGGTGAGCAGCGTCGAGACCCTGAACTCGCTGGCCAGGGCCGAACTGGCGCAGGCCCGCGGCGCGGTGGTGATCCCCGAGATCGCGATCCGCCTCGACGGTGTGGTGCCGCCCGCGCTGCTCGGCCGCACCGCCCGGATCCGGATCACCGACGAATGGCACCCCCAGGGCCTCGACGCCCGCTACCGCGTCATCGGCGTGAAGGTGAGCCCCTCGCAGCGGGGCCGCCCCGACACGGCGGAACTGTATCTGGAGGAAACCTGATGCCACAGCTGCCCGAGGACATCATCGACCGGATCACCGCCATGGAGCGCCGGATCCAGCAGTTGTCCACCGCGGTCAACAGCCGCCCCGCGCTCAACAAGATCAGCGGGGGTGCGGTCGAGATCACGGACGGCGGCTCGCTGGCCGTCCGCGCGCCGGGCGGCACCGCCGTCTTCCAGGTGGGCTCGTGGAGCGGAAACGAGTACGGCGTGGCCCTGCGCCGCCAGACCGGCGAGAACGCGCTCACGCTGTTCAACGGCAACGGCTCGGGCACGTCCACGCAGGTACTGCGGCTGCTCGACTCGCGAGGCAAGGAGATCTTCTCCGACGACATCAACGCCGGCGGGATCGCCCGTCCCTGGCTCGCACTGCTGCCGCCGCAGGACGTCCGCTCCACCAACTGGCTCCAGACGACCGCCACCAACTGGTCCACCATCGGCCACTGCGAAAATCCGATCTGGCAGCCGAAGATGCGACTGCAGGTGGGGACGCGCAGAGACACCGGCTCCGCGGGCGAGATACGGGTGTTGCTCAACGGCGTCCAGTGGGGGCCCGTGGTCGCCGCGCCGGGCACCTTCGACCACACCGGCCCGGTCGCCGCCGACATGGCCGTCGCCCTCGGCACCATGATGAAGATCGAGATCCAGGGCCATGTCACCAGCGCCACCGGCACGGTCTACGCCCAGCCCCTCGCCATCTACGGCACCCAGAGCTGACGACTACCCGAAGGAGAAGACCGTGATCATCGATCCGACCCAGCCCTGGGGCGTGGCCATCGACTACGCGGGCCGCGCCACCATCACCGAGGGCGGCCACACCGTCAACATCCGCGTGTACGACAACTCCCTCGATCTCGTTCTGCGGCCGGACCCCATGACCGGCAACTACCCGTCGGTCTATGTGACCGCCAGCATCATGGAGGACGGGGCGGCGGGCATCAGCCTGCACGGCCACGGCGATGTGATAGTGAACCCGCAGAGTCCCAACCCGAACCCCGTCCCCGTCCCGCCCAACCACACCGCCGTGCCGACGGCCGTCGCCGCCGCGCTGACCGACTTCGAGACCCGCCGGGCCGCCTACGCCGCGCTCTGCGCCACCTGGGCGCCCCCCGGCAACCCCTGAGCCCACCGCCCGACCCGTACACTCCGCCCCGCGCCAGGCCCGTCGCCGGCCGGGGCTCTCGCATGTTCGGAGGCAACCTTCCATGGCCACCCCACTCACCGCGGACCGGCTGCTCGCCGCGCTGCGGGCCGAAGGCGTCACCGTGGTCGAACACCGCGGCTGGCGCGGCCACCACCGCAACAGCGCGGGCCCCTGGGGCCCCGTCAACGGCGTCATGATCCACCACACCGTGACCACCGGCACCGCCGCCTCCGTGGAACTCTGCTTCAACGGATACGCCGGACTGCCCGGCCCCCTCTGCCACGGAGTGATCGCCAAGGACGGCACCGTCCACCTCGTCGGCGACGGCCGCGCCAACCACGCCGGCGGCGGCGACCCCGCCGTGCTGAAGCAGGTGTCGGACGAGAGCTACGGCGACCGCCCCACCCCCTCACGCAAGCACCAGGGCAGCCCCGGGGCGGTCGACGGCAACGCCCGCTTCTACGGATTCGAGTGCGTCAACCTCGGCGACGGGGCCGACCCCTGGCCCACCGCCCAGCTCGACGCCGTCGAACGCGCCTCCGCGGCCCTGTGCAGGGCCCACCGGTGGAGCGCCAGAAGCGTCATCGGGCACCTCGAATGGTCCGACTGGAAGAGCGACCCCCGCGGCTTCGCCATGCCCGACATGAGGCAGCGCATCGCGCGCCGCCTCGCACGGAAACCCGACGGAAAACCCCCGGCCGCCAAACCCCCCGCCGCCAAGCCTCCGGCCAAACCCCCGGCCGCCAAACCCCCAGCCACACCGCCGGGCACCCCGCGCCACCAGCCCTTCCCCGGCACGGCCTTCTTCACCGGCCGCCCCAGCTCGCCGATCGTCACGGCGATGGGGCGGCGGCTGATCGCCGAGGGCTGCTCCGCGTACACGGTCGGCCCCAGCCCGCGCTGGAGCGAGGCGGACCGGCGTTCCTACGCCAAGTGGCAGCGGAAGCTCGGCTTCAGCGGCTCCGACGCGGACGGCTGGCCGGGCCGCGCCTCCTGGAACGCCCTGAAGGTCCCCTACACCGAGTGAGTCCCCGTGAGAACCCACAGCCCGCCGAGCCCCACCGAGCCCACGGCTCTCATGGAACCCGGCAGAACCCGGCAGCACCCGCAGACGCCGCAAGAACTGGCAGCACCCCACAACACCCGCGAAAGGAGCCGGACATGTCCGAAGCCGCCAGGCGCACAGCCCGTACCGTCCTTCAGACCGCCGTCGGCATCGCCGTCGCCCTGCCCGCCCTCATGGACGCGTCCGGACTGCCCGCCACGCTCCCCTGGGTCGCGGGGGCCCTGGCCGTCGCGGGCGGACTGACCCGGATCATGGCCCTGGAGGCCGTACAGCGGCTACTGCCGTCCTGGCTCCGCACCGACGCGCCCCGAGGAGCCGCCGATGAGCGAGCCTGACCCGCCCGCAGGTCCGGTCAGCGTCGCCATCGAGCTGGAGCGGCTGCGCGGCACGCTGGAGGCCGGGTTCGCCCGCGTCGACGGCGCGCTCGCCCTGCTCGTCCAGCGCAGCGACCAGACCGACAAACAGCTCGCCGACATGGAGTCCCGGCTGGACTCCCTGGAACGCTCCCGCTGGCCGCTGGCCAGCATCGCCGCGCTCACCGCCGGCGTCGGCACGGTCCTCGCGGTCTGGGAGCTGGCCGGCCGGTGAGACGCCGGAAGGCGGCCACCCCGTACGGAACGGGGTGGCCGCCTTCAGCGGACGTACGCCTTACTGGTTGTACGGCGCCTTACTGGTTGTACGGACCGTAGTCGTAGTCCTCCAGCGGAACGGCCTGGCCGGAGCCGGTGCCGAACGGCGAGTAGTCGATGTCGTCGTAGCCGACGGCCGAGTACATCGCGGCCTTGGCCTCCTCGGTGGGCTCCACCCGGATGTTGCGGTAGCGGGAGAGACCCGTACCGGCCGGGATGAGCTTACCGATGATGACGTTCTCCTTGAGGCCGATCAGGGAGTCCGACTTGGCGTTGATCGCCGCGTCGGTCAGGACCCTGGTCGTCTCCTGGAAGGACGCCGCCGACAGCCACGACTCGGTGGCCAGCGATGCCTTGGTGATACCCATCAGCTGCGGACGGCCGGAGGCGGGGTGACCGCCCTCGGTGACCACACGACGGTTCTCGGTCTCGAACTTCGAGCGCTCGACCAGCTCGCCCGGCAGCAGCTCCGCGTCGCCGGACTCGATGATCGTCACCCGGCGCAGCATCTGCCGGATGATGATCTCGATGTGCTTGTCGTGGATCGACACACCCTGCGAGTTGTAGACCTTCTGGACCTCGCCGACCAGGTGGACCTGGACGGCCCGCTGGCCGAGGATGCGCAGCACGTCGTGCGGGTTGGTGGCGCCGAACGTCAGCGCCTGTCCCACCTCGACGTGGTCGCCCTCGCGCACCAGGACCTTGGCACGCTTCGAGATCGGGAACGCCGTCTCGTCGCTGCCGTCGTCCGGGGTGACGACGATCTTCTTGGTCTTCTCGGTCTCCTCGATACGGACGCGGCCGGCCGCCTCCGAGATCGGGGCGACACCCTTGGGCGTACGCGCCTCGAACAGCTCGACGACACGCGGCAGACCCTGGGTGATGTCGTCACCGGCCACACCACCGGTGTGGAAGGTACGCATCGTCAGCTGGGTGCCGGGCTCACCGATGGACTGGGCGGCGATGATGCCGACCGCCTCACCGATGTCGACCAGCTTGCCGGTGGCGAGCGAACGGCCGTAGCAGTACGCACAGGTGCCGACCGCGGACTCACAGGTCAGGACCGAGCGGGTCTTGACCTCCTCCACACCGGCCGCGACGAGCGCGTCGATGAGCACGTCACCGAGGTCGACGTTGGCGGGAGCGATGACCTTGCCCTCGACGACGACGTCCTCGGCGAGCATCCGCGCGTACACCGACGTCTCGACGTCGTCGGTCTTGCGGAGGCGGCCCTCGGAGTCCTTCTGGGCGATCCGCAGCTTGAGGCCGCGGTCGGTGCCGCAGTCCTCCTCGCGGATGATGACGTCCTGCGAGACGTCCACCAGACGACGGGTCAGGTAACCCGAGTCGGCGGTACGCAGGGCGGTGTCGGCCAGACCCTTACGGGCGCCGTGCGTGGAGATGAAGTACTCCAGCACGGACAGGCCCTCACGGAAGGACGCCTTGATGGGACGGGGGATCGTCTCGTTCTTGGCGTTGGACACCAGACCACGCATACCGGCGATCTGACGCATCTGCATCATGTTTCCGCGAGCGCCCGAGTTCACCATCATGAAGATGGGGTTGGTCTTCGGGAAGTTCGCGTTCATCGCCTCGGCGACCTCGTTGGTCGCGCGGGTCCAGTTGTCGATCAGCTCGTTCGTGCGCTCCTGCTTGGTGATCAGACCGCGCTCGTACTGCTTCTGGATCTTCTCGTCCTTGGCCTCGTACGAGGCGACGATCTCCTTCTTCGCCTCGGGGACGACCACGTCCGAGATGGCGACGGTGACGCCGGAACGGGTGGCCCAGTAGAAGCCCGCCGCCTTCAGGTTGTCGAGCGTCGCCGCCACGATGACCTTGGGGTAGCGCTCGGCGAGGTCGTTGACGATCTCGGAGAGCTGCTTCTTGCCGACGGAGTAGTCGACGAAGGGGTAGTCCTCGGGCAGCAGCTCGTTGAAGAGCGCGCGGCCCAGCGTCGTACGGAGCCGGAAGGTGTCGCCCTGCTGCCAGGAGCCGTTGAGGCCCTCGGCGGCGGAGCCGTCCTCGGCCGGCGGAGGCGTCCAGCCGCGCGGCGGGATGGTGCCCACCGGGAAGCGGATGTCGATCTTGGCCTGGAGGGACAGCTCACGGGCGTCGAACGCCATGATCGCCTCGGCGGTGGAGCCGAAGGACCGGCCCTCGCCGCGCACCTCGCGCTCCTCCTCGTCCGTGGTGAGGAAGAAGAGGCCCAGCACCATGTCCTGCGTGGGCATGGTGACGGGACGGCCGTCGGCCGGCTTGAGGATGTTGTTCGAGGACAGCATCAGGATGCGGGCCTCGGCCTGCGCCTCCGCGGAGAGCGGCAGGTGGACGGCCATCTGGTCACCGTCGAAGTCCGCGTTGAACGCGGTGCAGACGAGCGGGTGGATCTGGATGGCCTTGCCCTCGACGAGCTGGGGCTCGAACGCCTGGATGCCAAGGCGGTGCAGCGTGGGCGCACGGTTCAGCAGCACCGGGTGCTCGGCGATGACCTCTTCGAGGACGTCGTACACCACGGTGCGGCCGCGCTCGACCATGCGCTTGGCCGACTTGATGTTCTGCGCGTGGTTCAGGTCCACCAGGCGCTTCATCACGAACGGCTTGAACAGCTCCAGCGCCATCGCCTTCGGCAGACCGCACTGGTGCAGCTTGAGCTGCGGGCCGACGACGATGACGGAACGCGCGGAGTAGTCCACACGCTTGCCGAGCAGGTTCTGGCGGAACCGGCCCTGCTTGCCCTTGAGCATGTCGCTCAGGGACTTCAGCGGGCGGTTGCCGGGACCGGTGACGGGACGGCCGCGGCGGCCGTTGTCGAAGAGCGCGTCGACGGCCTCCTGGAGCATCCGCTTCTCGTTGTTCACGATGATCTCGGGCGCGCCGAGGTCGAGAAGCCGCTTGAGGCGGTTGTTCCGGTTGATGACGCGGCGGTACAGGTCGTTCAGGTCGGAGGTGGCGAAGCGGCCACCGTCGAGCTGCACCATCGGACGGAGGTCCGGCGGGATGACCGGTACGCAGTCCAGCACCATGCCCTTGGGGCTGTTGCTGGTCTGCAGGAACGCGGAGACGACCTTGAGGCGCTTGAGCGCGCGGGTCTTCTTCTGGCCCTTGCCGGTACGGATGATCTCGCGGAGGCGCTCGGCCTCCTCGTTGAGGTCGAAGGACTCCAGGCGCTTCTGCAGCGCGGCGGCGCCCATCGAGCCGTCGAAGTAGGTGCCGAAGCGGTCGCGCAGCTCGCGGTAGAGCAGCTCGTCGCCCTCCAGGTCCTGGACCTTGAGGTTCTTGAAGCGGTTCCACACCTCGTCGAGACGGTCGATCTCGCGCTGGGCGCGGTCGCGCAGCTGCTTCATCTCGCGGTCGGCGCCCTCGCGCACCTTGCGGCGCACATCCGCCTTGGCGCCCTCGGCCTCCAGCTCGGCCAGATCGGTCTCGAGCTTCTTGGCACGGGCCTCGACATCGGCGTCGCGGCGGTTCTCGACCTGCTGGCGCTCGACGGAGACATGGGCCTCCAGCGACGGAAGGTCGCGCGTACGGCGCTCCTCGTCCACGAACGTGATCATGTACGCGGCGAAGTAGATGACCTTCTCCAGGTCCTTCGGCGCGAGGTCCAGGAGGTAGCCCAGGCGTGAGGGAACGCCCTTGAAGTACCAGATGTGGGTGACGGGAGCGGCCAGCTCGATGTGGCCCATCCGCTCGCGGCGCACCTTGGCGCGGGTGACCTCGACGCCACAGCGCTCACAGATGATGCCCTTGAAGCGGACGCGCTTGTACTTGCCGCAGTAGCACTCCCAGTCCCGGGTGGGGCCGAAGATCTTCTCGCAGAAGAGTCCGTCCTTCTCGGGCTTCAGGGTGCGGTAGTTGATGGTCTCGGGCTTCTTGACTTCGCCGTGGGACCACTGGCGGATGTCGTCAGCGGTCGCAAGGCCGATCCGAAGCTCGTCGAAGAAGTTGACGTCGAGCACTATGCGTCAATCCCTCTCAGGGTTGTGTCTCAAAGTGGTCTGTACGGGGTCCGGGGCTGCGGCCGGGACCGCTCTCGCGAGACGGTCCCGGCCGGACCCGTCAGACCTCTTCGACGCTGCTCGGCTCGCGCCGGGACAGGTCGATGCCGAGCTCTTCCGCAGCGCGGAAGACATCCTCGTCGGTGTCGCGCATCTCGATGGACATGCCGTCCGAGGACAGCACCTCCACGTTGAGGCACAGGGACTGCATCTCCTTGATGAGCACCTTGAAGGACTCGGGGATGCCGGGCTCGGGGATGTTCTCGCCCTTGACGATGGCCTCGTAGACCTTCACGCGGCCGGTGACGTCGTCGGACTTGATGGTCAGCAGCTCCTGGAGGGCGTAGGCGGCGCCGTATGCCTCCAGCGCCCACACCTCCATCTCACCGAAGCGCTGGCCACCGAACTGGGCCTTACCACCCAGCGGCTGCTGGGTGATCATCGAGTACGGACCGGTCGACCGGGCGTGCAGCTTGTCGTCGACCAGGTGGTGGAGCTTGAGGATGTACATGTACCCGATCGAGATCGGGTCCGGGAACGGCTCACCGGAGCGGCCGTCGAACATCCGGGCCTTGCCGGACGGGAGGACCATCCGGTCGCCGTCGCGGTTGGGGATCGTGGACTCGAAGAGTCCGGCGATCTCGTCCTCGCGGGCGCCGTCGAAGACGGGGGTGGCGACGTTGGTGTTCGGCCGGACGTCGTCCGCGCCGATCGACTTCAGCCGCTCCATCCACTCCTCGTTGCCCTCGACCTTCCAGCCTTGGCTGGCGAGCCAGCCGAGGTGGATTTCGAGGACCTGTCCCGGGTTCATCCGGGAGGGGACGCCCAGCGGGTTGAGGATGATGTCGACCGGGGTGCCGTCCTCCAGGAACGGCATGTCCTCGATCGGCAGGATCTTGGAGATGACGCCCTTGTTGCCGTGACGGCCGGCGAGCTTGTCACCATCGGTGATCTTGCGCTTCTGGGCCACGTACACCCGGACCAGCTGGTTGACGCCGGGCGGGAGCTCGTCGCCTTCCTCGCGGTCGAAGACGCGTACGCCGATGACCTTGCCGGTCTCGCCGTGCGGCACCTTCAGCGAGGTGTCACGGACCTCACGCGCCTTCTCGCCGAAGATCGCGCGGAGCAGGCGCTCCTCCGGGGTCAGCTCGGTCTCACCCTTGGGGGTGACCTTGCCGACCAGGATGTCGCCGGCGATGACCTCGGCGCCGATGCGGATGATGCCGCGCTCGTCGAGGTCGGCGAGGACCTCCTCGGAGACGTTCGGGATGTCCCGGGTGATCTCCTCGGGGCCGAGCTTGGTGTCACGGGCGTCGACCTCGTGCTCCTCGATGTGGATCGAGGAGAGGACGTCGTCCTGCACGAGGCGCTGCGACAGGATGATCGCGTCCTCGTAGTTGTGGCCCTCCCACGGCATGAACGCCACGAGCAGGTTCTTGCCGAGCGCCATCTCGCCCTGCTCGGTGGCCGGGCCGTCGGCGAGGACCTGGGCCTCGATGACCCGGTCGCCCTCGGAGACGATGACCTTCTGGTTGACCGAGGTGCCCTGGTTGGAGCGGGAGAACTTGGCCACCCGGTAGGTGGTGTAGGTGCCGTCGTCGTTGGCGACGGTGATGTAGTCCGCGGAGACCTCCTGGACCACACCGTCCTTCTCCGCCTTGATGACGTCACCGGCGTCGACCGCGCAGCGGTACTCCATGCCGGTGCCGACCAGCGGCGCCTCGGCCGTGATCAGCGGAACGGCCTGGCGCATCATGTTCGCGCCCATGAGGGCGCGGTTGGCGTCGTCGTGCTCCAGGAACGGGATCATGGCGGTCGCGACCGACACCATCTGGCGCGGCGAGACGTCCATGTAGTCCACGTCCGTGCCGGGCACGTAGTCGACCTCGCCGCCACGGCGGCGGACCAGGACGCGGTTCTCGGCGAACCGCATGTCGTCGGTGAGCGCGGCGTTCGCCTGCGCGATGACGAAGCGGTCCTCCTCGTCGGCGGTCAGGTAGTCGACCTCGTCGGTGACCTGGCCGTCGACGACCTTGCGGTACGGCGTCTCGATGAAGCCGAACGCGTTGACGCGGCCGTACGAGGCGAGCGAGCCGATCAGACCGATGTTCGGGCCTTCCGGCGTCTCGATCGGACACATGCGGCCGTAGTGCGACGGGTGCACGTCACGGACCTCGAAGCCGGCCCGCTCACGGGAGAGACCACCCGGGCCCAGCGCGTTGAGACGGCGCTTGTGCGTCAGGCCGGAGAGCGGGTTGTTCTGGTCCATGAACTGCGACAGCTGGCTGGTGCCGAAGAACTCCTTGATGGAGGCGACGACCGGCCGGATGTTGATCAGGGTCTGCGGCGTGATCGCCTCGACGTCCTGGGTGGTCATGCGCTCGCGCACGACGCGCTCCATACGGGCGAGACCCGTACGGACCTGGTTCTGGATCAGCTCGCCGACGTTGCGGATACGGCGGTTGCCGAAGTGGTCGATGTCGTCGGTCTCGACCATGATCGAGCGGCCGGACTCGCCGACCGTCTCGGTCTCACCGGCGTGCAGCTTCACCAGGTACTTGATCGTCGCGATGACGTCGTCCGTGGTGAGGACACCGGCGTCCAGCGGCTCGTCCGCGCCCAGCTTCTTGTTGACCTTGTAGCGGCCGACCTTGGCCAGGTCGTAGCGCTTGGGGTTGAAGTACAGGTTCTCCAGCAGCGTCTGCGCGGCCTCACGCGTGGGCGGCTCGCCCGGGCGCAGCTTGCGGTAGATGTCGAGCAGCGCGTCGTCCTGGCCCTGGGTGTGGTCCTTCTCCAGGGTGGCGCGCATGGACTCGTACTCGCCGAACTCCTGGAGGATCTGCTCGGTCGTCCAGCCGAGGGCCTTGAGGAGGACGGTCACGGACTGCTTGCGCTTGCGGTCGATGCGGACACCGACCATGTCGCGCTTGTCGATCTCCATCTCCAGCCAGGCGCCCCGAGACGGGATGATCTTGGCCGTGAAGATGTCCTTGTCGGACGTCTTGTCGATGCTGGAGTCGAAGTAGACACCCGGCGAACGCACCAGCTGGGACACCACGACGCGCTCGGTGCCGTTGATGACGAAGGTGCCCTTGTTGGTCATGAGCGGGAAGTCGCCCATGAAGACCGTCTGGGACTTGATCTCGCCGGTCTCGTTGTTGGTGAACTCGGCGGTGACGAAGAGCGGGGCGGCGTACGTGAAGTCGCGCTCCTTGCACTCGTCGATCGAGTTCTTCGGAGGCTCGAAACGGTGGTCGCGGAAAGTCAGCGACATCGACCCGCTGAAGTCCTCGATCGGGGAGATCTCCTCGAAGATCTCCTCCAGACCGGACTTCGTGGGGACGTCCTGTCCGCTGTCCAGAGCCGCCTCGACACGAGCCTTCCACGCGGCATTGCCGAGCAGCCAGTCGAAGCTCTCGGTCTGGAGCGCGAGGAGGTTCGGAACCTCAAGGGGCTCTTTGATCTTTGCAAAGGAGATGCGCAGCGGGGCGGTGCTGGCGCCGTTGTTCGTATTCGCGGTCGAGGCGTTGCGCGAGGCGGCCAAGAGGGGGTCCTTCCGAGGGCTCGGACTCACTACGCGCGTACCGGTCCCAAGCCAGGCACAGGGACGGAAATCCCAGGTCAGGGATTGCTCGGTCCACGATGCTCATGCGAGGGGATGCCCCTGGTGACGGGCAGGAGGCAGTTAACAGGCAGCGCAAAGGGTCAGTGTAGCCACTTGGCACACTGATGTCCAGTGCGGGCTTTCGAGACCCTCGCTGCCCTCGTTGTTCTCAACTCCGCGACACCCTCGCGCCGTGAGGCGCACATCGATACTGCCCATTCGGTCGCCGATCCATGCCTCGGATTCGGATCGTTGTGACGACGCGTCCTGAGAATTGCGCGCTACGTGCGGTTCGTCAAGGCCCCCTGCCCCGAACTGGCTGCTGAGATCGTCACTGACCAGGCATTGAGGCCCACGAGGCGCACGGCGATGATCACCATACTCGTCGGCCGCCAAAGCGCAACGCGGCCCTCGCGGAGCGCCGAAGGGCGACCACCCGGATGGGTGATCGCCCTTGGCTGGGTCTCGTCCACGGCCCCTGGGGGCCGGGTGAGAGGAGTCTCACAGAATCACGGTGAGACTCGTGGGGTCACTTGACCTCGACGGACGCGCCCGCGGCCTTGAGGGACTCGGCGGCCTTCTCGGCGGCCTCCTTGGCGACCTTCTCGAGGACCGGCTTCGGGGTGCCGTCGACGAGGTCCTTGGCCTCCTTCAGACCCAGGGAGGTCAGCTCGCGCACGACCTTGATGACCTGGATCTTCTTCTCGCCGGCGCCGGTGAGGATGACGTCGAACTCGTCCTGCTCCTCGACGGCCTCGGCGGCGGGGGCACCCGGGCCACCGGCGGCGACGGCGACCGGCGCGGCGGCCGTGACGTCGAACTTCTCCTCGAACGCCTTCACGAACTCGGAGAGCTCGATGAGGGTCATCTCCTCGAACTGGGCGAGCAGGTCGACCTGGCTGAGCTTCGCCATGATGGGCGATCCTTCCACTGAATCGGCTGGTGCCGGATGTATGTGACGGCGGGCGTGCGGCCCGCTGCGACTCAGCGCGCCGGGCGCTGGGTCAATGCGCGAGCCGAATTACTCGGCACCGCCCTGCTCGGCCTTCTTGGCACGAAGCGCCTCCGCGGTGCGGACGAACTTCGAGGGAAGCGCCTGGAAGAGCGCGGCAGCCTGGGACTGCTTGCCCTTCATGGCGCCCGCCAGCTTGGCGAGCAGAACCTCGCGGGACTCGAGGTCCGCGAGCTTCTTGATCTCATCGGCGGACAGCGCCTTGCCATCAAGGACACCGCCCTTGATGATCAGGCTCGGGTTGTCCTTGGCGAAGTCACGAAGACCCTTCGCCGACTCCACCGGGTCACCGGTGACGAAGGCGACCGCCGTCGGACCCGTGAACAGGTCGTCGAGCGCGTTGATCCCGGCCTCGTTGGCCGCGATCTTGGTCAGCGTGTTCTTCACCACGGCGTACTGGGCGTTCGCACCGAGGGAACGGCGCAGCTCCTTGAGCTGCGCCACGGTGAGACCCCGGTACTCGGTCAGCACGGCGGCGTTCGAGCTGCGGAACTGGTCCGTCAGCTCGGCTACCGCGGCAGCCTTGTCGGGCCTTGCCATGGGCGTCGGCCTCCTTCCGGGTGATGAGGACCGCGCGGACCCGAAGGAGGAGGCTGGACAGACGAAACGCCCCGGCGCGGGCGCACGGGGCGTAGCTCAACCGGAAACACGTCCGGGAGCTTTCCACAGTCACCTGCGCAGGTCGTCCGCGACTAGCGGTTCCTTCGGCCGCCGCATCCTCTTGCGAGCACGCGGCAACAACCAGCGGTCTTTGGCTTCCGGGGAAGCGTACGGGAGGGGGCACCGATCAGGCAAATCGCCCCCGCGGCCCTCCACGGGGGGCGCGAGCCGCTCCATGGGCGCCTGGGCCGTGTCCGACGCGCCCTGTGCGGCCTCGCGACGCCCCGCTACGCGCATTCGCCGCGTGGCCGGGCCCCATCCACGTACGCGGGCGGGCCGGGCCCGTCCACGTACGCGTGCGGTACGAGACCGGCCCTTCGCCTCGCGACCCCGCGCACCCGGACTCCACGGGCCCCCGGCCCGCGGGTGGACGACGCCACTCGCCGGAACGACCGGGGGCCCTGTATCGCGGCTCCGGGTCTCGCGCACCGGCCGCCGCCCGTCGCGGGGTGGCCCCACCCCGTCTCACGGGCGGGGCCACGGCACCCGCGACGGGGCCCGGCACCGGGCCCCGTCTTCGTCCGGGGGGCGGGGCCAACGGGTGGCTTACGCGGCCGGCTGGCCGGTCTCCTTCTGGAGGCCCTTCAAGATCTCCGCGAGATCGAAGGTGTCCTTCGCGGGCGGTGCCTGGACCGTCGCCTTCGCCCCGTAGTCGGAGTAGTCGGACACGACCGACACCTTGCCCTCGGGGCTGGCGAGGCCCAGGTTCATCCGCACCGGATAGCCGTCGTCGTTGACCCAGACCTCGGTGTCGTACCCCTTGAGGCCGGACTTCTTCATCTCGTCGAGCAGTTCCTTGCGCTCCTTGTCGCTGATGACCCCCTGCGACCCCTCCGCCGCGATCACCTCGTCGAGCGTCAGGGTGCCCTTGTAGTGCTGGGTCTCGACGCCGTCGATCTTCTCGGGGCCGATGTGCTTGAGATTCTTCGATTCGAGCATGATCGCCAGCTGCTGGGCCGGATCCTGGTTCATGTTCTCCAGGCCGCCGGTCAGCCGCTTCTGCAGCGCCTTGTCCCCGGACGCCTCGGCGAGGGCGCCGACGTCGAACGTCATCCAGCGCTTGCCGTCCATCTCCTTGGCGGCCTCGGCGCCCATGTCCATGTACAAGACGTTGTCGGCCCACAGCATGCGGATCTGCTCGGGCATGTCCGTGCCCGTGCCCGCGCCGACCTGAAGCCCGGACGTATTCATCGTCATGTCCATCACCGTGGGATCCCAGCCGATGACGCCGGACATCTCCATGGTCCCGCCGCCCTCCGCGGACGCGGGCATGGTCATCTTCATCCGGACCTTCGCCGACTTCGCCTCGGAGGTCTTCTTGAACGCGGCCGTGAGAGCCTGCGTCGCCTTCTCGCCGGACTGGAGGACGCTCCCCGCGGCCTTCTTCTCACCACCCCCGTCCCCGTCTCCGCTCTGACATGCCGCCGCGCCGGCCATCACGGCCAGAGCCGTCAGCGAAACGCCCGCGCGCCTCCATACGGACTTGGACATACCCCACCCCTTGTTTTCCTTCAGTGAACCCTTGAACCGTAACCCAGACGTATGACAGCGGGCTCACAGAAAAACCGGCCCCCGTACCTCCTGAGAGGCGCGGGGGCCGGTTCCGGTCCATCGAAACCCGCGGCGGGTCCGTGCGAACCCGCGGCTGCCGTCCGGATCAGACGGCGGCCGGGTCCTCCTCGACGAGGAGGTTGCGGGTGCGGTTGGAGTCCAGCGGAATGCCGGGGCCCATCGTCGTCGTCAGGGTCGCCTTCTTGATGTAGCGGCCCTTCGCGGCGGACGGCTTCAGACGGAGGATCTCCTCCAGCGCCGCCGCGTAGTTCTCGACCAGCTTCGTGTCGTCGAAGGAGACCTTGCCGATGATGAAGTGCAGGTTCGAGTGCTTGTCGACGCGGAACTCGATCTTGCCGCCCTTGATGTCGGTCACGGCCTTGGTGACATCGGGGGTGACGGTGCCGGTCTTCGGGTTGGGCATCAGACCACGCGGACCGAGGACCCGGCCGAGGCGGCCGACCTTGCCCATGAGGTCGGGGGTGGCGACGACGGCGTCGAAGTCCAGCCGGCCCTTCGACACCTCGTCGATGAGCTCGTCGGCGCCGACGATGTCGGCGCCCGCGGCACGCGCGGCCTCGGCACGGTCACCGGTCGCGAAGACCAGGACCCGGGCGGTCTTACCGGTGCCGTGCGGAAGGTTCACGGTGCCACGGACCATCTGGTCCGCCTTGCGCGGGTCGACGCCCAGGCGCAGGGCGACCTCGACGGTGCCGTCGAACTTGCTGGCGGAGGTGTCCTTGGCGAGGCGGACGGCTTCGAGCGGGGCGTACAGGCGCTCCCGGTCGATCTTGGCGTCCGCAGCGCGGAGATTCTTGCTGCGCTTCACTTCTGCTCCTGCGTTGGTTCAGGTGTGGAGTTGTGGTGCGGACCAGCGCGTGGTCCTGCCACAGGGGCCGGGCGGGGCCGTCGGCCCTCGCCCCGATCGCTCGGGCGTCAGCCCTCGACCGTGATGCCCATGGAACGGGCGGTGCCGGCGATGATCTTCTCGGCGGCGTCCAGGTCGTTGGCGTTCAGGTCGGGCATCTTGGTGGTGGCGATGTCGCGGACCTGGTCGCGCGTGAGCTTGGCGACCTTCGTCTTGTGCGGCTCGCCGGAGCCCTTCTCCACGCCCGCGGCCTTGAGGATCAGCTTGGCGGCCGGCGGAGTCTTGGTGACGAAGGTGAAGGAACGGTCCTCGTAGACCGTGATCTCCACCGGCACGACCATGCCACGCTGCGACTCGGTCGCGGCGTTGTAAGCCTTGCAGAACTCCATGATGTTGACGCCGTGCTGACCCAGGGCGGGGCCGACCGGCGGAGCCGGGTTGGCCGCGCCGGCCTGGATCTGGAGCTTGATAAGCCCCGTGACCTTCTTCTTCTTGGGAGGCATTGCTCTCTCCGGGTCCTAGTGAGAGTTTTCAGCGCTCCAGCCGGTCATCCGGATGGAGGCATACCGCACAACGATAACGGGTATAGGTGTGCGCTTAAAAACCGACAGGTCAGAACAGCCACAAGGGCGGTTCTGACCTGGCCGGAAGTAGATGCCCGCGGGCGGGTCAGTTCTTCTGGATCTGGTCGAAGCTCAGCTCGACCGGGGTCTCCCGGCCGAAGATCTCGACCAGGCCCTTGACCTTCTTCGAGTCGGCGTTGATCTCGTTGATCGTCGCCTGGAGGGTGGCGAACGGGCCGTCCGTGACGGTGACCGAGTCGCCGACCTCGAAGTCCAGCACCTGGACCTCGACCTTACGGGCCGGAACCGGCTTGCCCTCGGCCTCGGCGGCCTCGCGCGCGGCCTTCTCCTCCGCCTCCGGGGCGAGCATCTTGACGATCTCGTCCAGGGTCAGCGGGTACGGGTCGTACGCGTTGCCCACGAAGCCGGTGACACCGGGGGTGTTGCGGACGACGCCCCAGGACTCGTTGGTGAGGTCCATGCGAACCAGGACGTAACCGGGAAGCTTGTTCTGGCGGACGTTCTTGCGCTCGCCGTTCTTGATCTGGACGATCTCTTCCTCGGGCACTTCGGCCTGGTAGATGAACTCCTCGACGTTCAGCGAGACGGCACGCTGTTCGAGGTTCGCCTTCACGCGCTTCTCGTACCCGGCGTAGGTGTGGATGACGTACCACTCACCGGGCAGGAGGCGCAGTTCCTCGCGGAGCGCGGCGACCGGGTCGACCGGAGCCTCGGGCTCGGCGTCGCCCTCGGCGGCGTCGGCAGCCTCGGCGGCGTCGTTGTCGGACGCGGCATCCGTGTCGTCCTCGATGTGGAGCGCGGCCTCCTCGGCCGGCTCGCCGGCCGCGGCGTCAGCAGCTTCAGCCTCGTCCTCGTCGGCCGCCTCAACGATGTCGAGCTCGTCCTCGGCGGACTCGGCGGCGGCCTCGAAGCTCTCGTCGCCTGGCTCAACAGTCTCGTTCAGGTTCGCGTCAGACACGGTGGCTGCTTCTTCCTGGATACAGATGGGTGGAACATGCGAAAGGGACGCCGCCGCGGCCGACGCCCTCCGCGGGATCAGCCGAAGACGTACTTGACGGCTTCCTGGAACCCATAGTCAATCACGGTCACCAGACCGATCATGATGACGACGAAGACAATGACCACCACGGTGTAGGTCGTCAGCTGGTTCCTCGTGGGCCAGACGACCTTGCGAAGCTCCGCGATGATCTGCCGGTAGAAGAGCGCGAGGCGGCCCAGAGGGCCCTTCTTACCGCGCTTGCCGCCCTTGCGGGACTTCTTCTGCGGTGCTTCGTCCTCGGCATCAGGCATGTCGATGGAGCCCACGGCGTCCGTCACGTGTTTTCACCTGATTCCCGGGTCGTGGCCATGCCGCGCCCGGTGGAGCCGCACGGCGATTCATTGAATATACGTACATGCGCACACATCCTGGCGATGGTGTGTGTAGCAGGGCCGGAGGGACTTGAACCCCCAACCGCTGGTTTTGGAGACCAGTGCTCTACCAATTGAGCTACGACCCTTTGTGGCGTCCCCAACCTACCGCATCCGGGGACGCGGTCGGCGAGGGGCCGACGACGAGTGAGTGTACGTGGTCGTGGGCCCGGCGTCGAACAGATAGCTCCGCAGCGGCTCTTGTCCACTCCGGAGAGTGGCACCGGTTCCGTTTTCCCCGCCCGCGCCCCCGTCTGCCCTCTTCACACTCTCCCTCCCGATGCCCCGGCAGCCCCTGGTGCCCCAGCTGCCCCGGCGGCTCCCCCACTCCTCCTCACTCCTCCTCCTCGCTTCGGCCGTCCGTCCGTCGTCCGGCTCCGGGTCGTCGCTCCGCGTCGCTTCCGCGCACGATCCCGCCCGTGCCGGCGTCGCTTGTGTCGTCTCCGTCGCCACTTCTGTCCGGGAGGCGAAACGCGTGTGCCGGGCACGATTGGCGTCTGGGACCATGGACGCATGAGCGCTGCAACCCCACCCACCGAGCGCCGGGTCTCCGCGCGTATCGGCGCGATCTCCGAGTCCGCGACCCTCGCCGTCGACGCCAAGGCCAAGGCCCTCAAGGCCGCGGGGCGTCCGGTGATCGGTTTCGGCGCGGGCGAACCGGACTTCCCGACACCCGACTACATCGTCGAGGCCGCGGTCGAAGCCTGCCGCAACCCCAAGTACCACCGGTACACCCCGGCCGGCGGCCTGCCCGAGCTCAAGAAGGCCATCGCGCAGAAGACGCTGCGGGACTCCGGCTACGAGGTCGACCCCGCGCAGGTGCTGGTCACCAATGGCGGAAAGCAGGCGATCTACGAGGCGTTCGCGGCGATCCTGGATCCGGGCGACGAGGTCATCGTCCCCGCCCCGTACTGGACGACCTACCCCGAGTCGATCCGGCTCGCGGGCGGCGTCCCGGTCGACGTCGTGGCCGATGAGACGACCGGCTACCGGGTCTCCGTCGAGCAACTGGAAGCCGCGCGCACCGAGCGTACGAAGGTCGTGCTCTTCGTCTCCCCCTCCAACCCGACGGGCGCGGTCTACAGCCGTGAGGACACCGAGGCGATCGGCCGCTGGGCCGTCGAGCACGGTCTGTGGGTGCTGACGGACGAGATCTACGAGCACCTCGTCTACGGCGACGCCGTGTTCACCTCGCTCCCGGCGGTCGTCCCCGAGGTGCGCGACAAGTGCGTCGTCGTCAACGGCGTGGCCAAGACGTACGCCATGACCGGCTGGCGCGTCGGGTGGGTCGTCGGTCCCAAGGACGTCGTCAAGGCCGCGACGAACCTCCAGTCGCACGCCACGTCGAACGTCTCCAACGTCGCGCAGGTCGCGGCGCTGGCCGCGGTGTCCGGGGACCTGGAAGCGGTCGCCGAGATGCGGGCCGCCTTCGACCGCCGCCGCCGGACGATCGTGCGCATGCTCAACGAGATCGACGGTGTGGTGTGCCCCGAGCCCGAGGGCGCGTTCTACGTCTACCCGTCGGTGAAGGCCCTCCTGGGCAAGGAGATCCGCGGGCAGCGCCCGAAGACGTCCGTGGAGCTGGCCGCGCTGATCCTGGACGAGGTCGAGGTGGCGGTCGTACCGGGCGAGGCGTTCGGTACGCCGGGCTATCTGCGGCTGTCGTACGCGCTGGGCGACGAGGACCTGGTGGAGGGCGTCTCGCGGATCCAGAAGGTGCTGTCGGAGGCCACCGACTGAGCACGCCGTACGCGCGCGGGCAGCGGCCACGGCCGGCGACGGCCGGGGTCCTGCGACGGGCACGCCGGGGAGAGTTCCCGGCGTGCCCGTTTCTTTGTTCCGGTTCTTTGTTCCGGCGAGCGCCCGATCAGGGAAACCGGCTGCCACAGGCCCGAGCCGTACGGCAGGATCCGAGAATGGAACGCGTACGAGATGTGAGCCTGCTCCCCAAGGCGCATCTGCATCTGCACTTCACGGGCTCGATGCGGCCCTCCACCCTGATCGAGCTGGCCGACAAGTACGGCGTGCACCTCCCCGACGCGCTGACCGGCGGGGAACCCCCCAGACTGCGGGCGACGGACGAGCGCGGCTGGTTCCGCTTCCAGCGGCTGTACGACATCGCGCGGTCCTGTCTGCGCTCCCCGGAGGACGTTCGGCGGCTGGTGCGGGAGGCGGCCGAGGAGGACGTCCGGGACGGTTCGGGCTGGCTGGAGATACAGGTCGACCCCACTTCGTACGCCCCGATGCTCGGCGGGCTGATCCCCGCGCTGGAGGTCATCCTCGACGCGGTGGAGAGCGCCGGGCGCGAGACCGGTCTGGGCATGCGCGTACTGGTCGCGGCGAACCGTATGAAGCACCCGCTGGACGCCCGTACGCTCGCGCGTCTGGCCGTCCGGTACGCGGACCGCGGAATCGTCGGTTTCGGGCTCTCCAACGACGAACGCCGCGGCATGGCGCGCGACTTCGACCGCGCCTTCGCGATCGCGCGGGACGGCGGGCTGCTGGCGGCTCCGCACGGCGGGGAGCTGACCGGACCCTCGTCCGTACGGGACTGTCTGGACGATCTGCACGCCTCGCGCATCGGGCACGGGGTACGGGCGGCCGAGGACCCCAGGCTGCTGCGGAGACTGGCGGAGCGCGAGGTGACCTGCGAGGTGTGCCCGTCGTCGAATGTGGCGCTGGGGGTGTACGAGAAGCCCGAGGACGTGCCGCTGCGGACGCTGTACGAAGCCGGGGTGCCGATGGCGCTCGGGGCGGACGATCCGCTGCTCTTCGGGTCGCGGCTGGCGGACCAGTACGAGTTCGCGCGCCGGCACCACGGCTTCACGGACGCCGAACTGGCGGAGCTGGCGAGGCAGTCGGTGCGCGGCTCGGCGGCGCCGGACGCGGTCCGCAAGGAACTCCTGGACGGGATCGACGCCTGGCTCACCGGCGGGGAGGGCACTCGTCCGGCCTGATCGCGTCGGTTCGGCCCGATCGCGTGCGGTCCCGGTCCCGTGCGCCGGCTCCGGTTCACCGGCTCCGCTCACCGATCCCGTTCAGCGGCGCGCGCGGGCGGGCCGGGCGCCGGGCTCAGAGGGTGACGCCGACCGTGACCGGTTCATTGACCAGGGTGACCCCGAACGTCTCGTGGACCCCGGCCACCACCTCGCGCGCGAGCGCCAGCAGGTCCTCGGTGGTGGCCTCACCGCGGTTGGTGAGCGCGAGGGTGTGCTTGGTGGAGATGCGGGCCGGGCCGCTCCCGTATCCCTTGGCGAAGCCCGCCTTGTCGATCAACCATGCGGCGGAGGTCTTCGTGCGGCCCTCCCCCGCCGGGTACGCGGGCGGGGTGACGCCGTCGCCGAGGCTGGCGTGTACGCGGTCGAGGAGGACGGCGTACGCGTCGGCGTCGAGGATCGGGTTGGTGAAGAAGGAGCCGGCCGACCAGGTGTCGTGGTCCTCGGGGTCCAGGACCATGCCCTTGCCGCCGCGCAGTCCGAGCACGGCGAGGCGGACCATGGCCAGTTCCTTGCGGTCGCCGGGCGACACCCCGAGAACGCGGGCCGTCTCGGGGTACTTGATCGGGGCGGAGAGCCCTTCCGCGTCCTCCAGTCCGAAGCGGACGCGCAGGACGACATAGCGGTCGGGGTCCTGCTTGAAACGGCTGTGCCGGTACGAGAAGCCGCATGCCGCGTTGGGCAGAACGACCGTTTCGGCGCGGTGACGGTCGTATGCGACGACCTCGGTGATGACCGAGGAGACCTCCTGGCCGTACGCGCCGACGTTCTGGATGGGGGTCGCGCCCGCCGAACCGGGGATTCCGGCGAGGCACTCGATGCCCGCGAGCCCGGCGGAGACGGTACGGGCGACCGCGTCCGTCCACACCTCGCCCGCCGCCAGCTCCAGCTCCGTGCCGTCGAGGCGGAAGCCCTCCGTCGCGATGCGCAGCGCGGTTCCGTCGAACCCCTTGTCGCCGATGACCAGATTGCTGCCGCCGCCGATGATCAGCAGCGGGGTGCCGGCGTCGTCCGCCTCGCGTACCGCCGCGATGACCTCGTCGTCCGTGGTGGCGGTGAGGAGGCGGGTGGCGGGGCCGCCGAGCCGGAAGGTGGTCAGGGGGGCGAGGGGGGCGTCGTGGAGTTCCTGCACGGGACAAGGGTACGGTCCGCGGCCGGGCGTTCCTTCCCGGCGCGGCCACGGACCGTACCCACCTGAGTGCGCGCCCACCGGACGGCGCGTCACGGACGGCGCGTCGCCCGAACACGTGTCGCCGGACGGCGCGTCGTCGTGCGGCTCAGGCGAGCCGTACGACGGCGCGGGCCATCCCCAGCACCTTCTCGCCCTCGCTGACGGCCGTCAGATCGACGCGCACGCGGTTGTCGTCGAGCAGGGCCGCGACCTTGCCGCTGACCTCGATCAGCGCGCCCTTCTCGTCATTCGGCACGACGACGGGCTTGGTGAAGCGGACGCCGTACTCGACCACGGCGCCGGGGTCCCCGACCCAGTCCGTCACCACACGGACCGCCTCCGCCATGGTGAACATGCCGTGCGCGATCACATCGGGAAGCCCGACCTCGACGGCGAACCTCTCGTTCCAGTGGATCGGGTTGAAGTCCCCGGAGGCGCCCGCGTACTGCACCAGCGTGGCTCGCGTCACGGGGAAGCCGCGGGCCGGCAGCTCGGTGCCGACCTCGACGTCCGCGTAAGAGATCTTCGCCGTCATCACGCTCACGCCTCCTCGGCGGCGCGCGCCACCAGCTTGGTCCACGCGGTCACCACATGCTCACCGGTCTCGTCACGCACCTCACCCCGGATCTCCAGGATGTCGTTGCCCGCGAGGGATTTGATGCTCTCGATGGTGGAGACGACCGCGAGCCGGTCCCCCGCCCGTACGGGCCTCGTGTACGCGAACCGCTGCTCGCGGTGGACCACCCGGTCGTAGTCCAGTCCCAGCAGCGGGTCCTGAACGACCACACCCGCGGCCCGGTAGGTGATAGCGAAGGCGAAGGTCGGCGGGGCGATCACATCGGGGTGGCCGAGCGCCTTCGCGGCCTCCTGATCGGTGTACGCGGGATTGGCGTCCCCCACCGCCTCGGCGAACTCACGGATCTTCTCCCGGCCGACCTCGTAGGGAGAGGTGGGCGGATAACTCCGCCCCACGAAGGACTGGTCGAGCGCCATGAACGGGCTCCCTCCTGACAGGACCTGACGTATCGGGCTTTCTCGGGCTTTCCGGCCGCAGAGCTTCCGGACTTCTGCGCCTCCGGGGTTCTACGCTTCCGGACTTCCGGGCTTCTGCGCTCTCTGGGCCTTCCGAACATCCGCGGCTTCTGATCGCGGACCGGATCAGCGTGCAAACGACACGAGGCCGCCCCCGACTCGGGGGCGGCCTCGTGTACGAGCCTGGATCAGCGCGTTTCGCGGTGCGCCGTGTGCGCCTTGCAGCGCGGGCAGTGCTTCTTCAGTTCGAGACGATCCGGGTTGTTACGCCGGTTCTTCTTGGTGATGTAGTTCCGCTCCTTGCACTCCACGCAGGCCAGCGTGATCTTCGGGCGGACGTCTGTGGCAGCCACGTGAGTGCTCCTTGGACGGACGGATGGGCGATCAAAACGACAAACGCATAAAAGAGTAGCCGATCGGAGGACCGACCCCGCAATCGGCTACTGTGTGTAGCGGTGACCGGACTTGAACCGGTGACACAGCGATTATGAGCCGCTTGCTCTACCGACTGAGCTACACCGCTGTGATACCGGGTCCCCTCGCCCGGAGGCGAGGATCTCCGACATCAGAGCCCCAATACGGAATCGAACCGTAGACCTTCTCCTTACCATGGAGACGCTCTACCGACTGAGCTATTGGGGCGAGCGATGAAGACATTACACGGTCGGTCGCCGTTCGCCCAAATCCGTTTCGTGGGGCCCTGTCCGGCATCGGCCCCGCCTCCGGGCACCCGCCTCCAGCCGCCGGTCCGCCATCCCCGTGCACGGCTCGTACGGACCGGGCCCGCCCCCGTACACCACCGATGACCACACCGGTACGACTATTCCGCTCCTCCTCGATGCCCGCGCCGAGCGCCCCTAGGCTCGACTCACGCTGCGTGATCTTCCCCCTGGTCGCGCGCGGCCACAGCCCGACCGCCCCGACAGGAGCGGGATCCCCAGGAGCACGATGCCCGACAGCCTGCCTCAGCCACCCGACGGTGCCACCGGCACCACCGCGCTGCTGCTCTGCGGCGCCCGGCTGGCGGACGGCCGTACCGTCGACGTGCGGCTCAGCGGCGGGCGTATCGAAGCGGTCGGCACGGCGGGCAGTCTCGCCCCGCACTCCGCGCGCCTGGATCTGACCGGCTATCTGCTGCTGCCCGCGCCGGCCGAACCGCACGGCCACGGCGACACCGCCCTCACCGCGGACTCCCCCGGCCCCGTCTCGTACGCGCTGGAGGACGTCCAGCTGCGGGCCACCGAGGCCGCGCTGCTCCAGCTCGGGCACGGCGCGACGGCGCTGCGGTCGCATGTGCGGATCGGGGACGTCCACGGCCTCGCCCCGCTGGAGGCCGTGCTGCAGGCGCGGCGGTCGCTGCGCGGGCTGACCGAACTGACGGCCGTCGCCGTACCGCGGCTGCTGACGGGTGTGGCGGGCGCGGACGGTCTGGCGATGCTGCGGGACGCGATGAAGATGGGCGCGGGCGTGGTGGGCGGCTGCCCGGACGCCGACCCCGATCCGGCCGGTTTCGTCGAGGCCGTGCTGGAGGTCGCGCTCGAACACGGCTGCCCGGTCGATCTGCACATCCACGGCGACGATCCCGCACGGCTCTCCCGGCTGGCCGCGATGGCCGCCGGGCTGCGGCCGGGCGTGGTGATCGGGCCGTGCGCGGGGCTCACCCGGCTGCCGCACGAGATCGCCGCCCGGACGGCGGACCGGCTCGCCGCTGCCGGTGTCACGGTGGTCTGCCTCCCGCAGGGCGGCTGCGGGGCCGTGGAGCAGCGCGGCGGCGCTCCCGTAGGGATGCTGCGCACGGCGGGGGTACGGGTCGCGGCCGGGTCCGGCGCGCTCAGGGACGCATCGAATCCGGTGGGGCGCGGCGATCCGCTGGAGGCCGCCTATCTGCTCGCCTCGCAGGGCGGCCTGCGGGCGCGGGAGGCGTACGAGGCGGTGGCGGCGTACGCGCGGGAGGCGATGGGGCTGCCGGAGGTTCGGGTGGAGGCCGGGTTTCCGGCGGAGCTGCTGGCGGTGCGCGGCGAGCGGATCTCGGGGGTGTTGTCACTCGCGTACAGCAGGATCGTCATCCACCGGGGGCGTGTGGTGGCGCGGACGAGCGCGGTACGGGAGTACTGCGACACGGCGGGGGCGGTGGCGCTGGAACTCCCCCGCCAGGGACGCCCCTGACGGGGGTGTCCGACGAGTCTGGGGCACTGCTTTCCCGGGTTCCCCGGAATTCTGTCCGAGGACTCTGTACTCCGAGGACTCTGCACTCCGCGGTGCTTCCGGATGTTCCCCGGCATTTCCCGGTGTATCCCCGGCGTCGCCCCTTTCGCCCGGTGTCCCTCTGGTTCCGGTGGTTGCGCGCTGTCGCCGACCGGGCACGGTCAGGTGCGGGAACGTACTGTCGTAGGCATGCGCATTGTCATCGCTGGAGGACACGGTCAGATCGCACTCCGTCTGGAGCGGCTGCTCACGGCGGGCGGACACGAGGTGACGGGCATCATCCGCAGCCCCGGACAGAGCTCCGACCTGCGCGACGCGGGCGCCGAGCCCGTGGTCCTGGACCTGGAGTCGGCCACGGTCGAAGAGGTCACCGCGGTGCTGCGGCACGCCGACGCCGCGGTCTTCGCGGCGGGCGCGGGGCCGGGCAGCGGCATCGCCCGCAAGGACACGGTGGACCGCGGTGCCGCCGTCCTCTTCGCCGACGCGGCCGAACGGGCCGGGGTGCGCCGGTACATCGTCGTGTCCTCGATGGGTGCGAACGCCCAGCACGCGGGTGAGAGCCAGTTCGACGCGTATCTGCGGGCGAAGGGCGCGGCCGACGACGCCGTACGGTCCCGGCCTCGCCTCGACTGGACGATCCTGCGGCCGGGCATGCTGACGAACGACGCGGGCTCCGGTCTCGTACGGCTCAGGCCGTCGACAGGCCGTGGTTCGGTGCCGAGGGACGATGTGGCCGCGGTGCTGGCCGCGTTGATCGAGACTCCGGGCACGTCCGGGCTGACGCTGGAGCTGATCAGCGGCTCCGACCCGGTGACGGCGGAGGTCCGGGACGCCGCCGAAGGCTGAGCCCAGGAGGTCTGTGGTTCTGTTCGCCGCCGGAGCGATGATTCTGCGGCACGCCCCCGGTCCCCTCTGTCATGAGGAACGACATGCCTGAGATCACTCCCGCGGTCGTGGACCGCCAGGAACAGCCGTACGCCTTCATCCGCGGCTCCGTCCGTATGGACGCCTTCGGTGTGATCGCCGACCGCCTCGGCGAACTCATCGGCTGGCTGAGCGGCCACGGAGTCGAATTCGCCGGAGCCCCCTTCTTCCGCTTCAACACCATTGACATGACGGCCGAGTCGGAGGTCGAGGCGGGCATCCCCATCGCCTCTCTCCCCACCCCCGAGGGCGACATCCAGATCGGCACCCTCCCGGCCGGCCGTTACGTCACGGCCGTCCACCTCGGCCACCCCGACAAGCTGTTCGACTCGATCACGGCTCTCCGAGAGTGGGCGGACCGTGAAGGGCTGACCTGGGACATGAAGGAGATCGACGGCACCGAGCGCTGGGCCTGCCGCCTGGAGTCGTATCTGACCGATCCGCGCGTGGAGCCGGACATGGACAAGTGGCAGATCGAGCTTTCTTTCCGGCTGGCGGACACCCCGGCCTGAGCGGACCCACGGCAGCGCCCGGCACAGCCCTTCCAACGGGGAGGCGCCTTCCAACGGAGAGGTGCCGGGCCTGCCTGCGGCGGCGGGCAGCCGTGGAGAAGGCGAATCGCCCTCCAATCACCCTCCAGCGGCGGCGGCACGCGAAATAGCCCCCGAGCTGCGCAATCGCAGTTCGGGGGCTACTTTTATCGCGTGGCGGCGCCAGGATTCGAACCTGGGTAGGCTAAGCCGACGGATTTACAGTCCGCTCCCATTGGCCACTCGGGCACACCGCCATGGGATACCGCTTCGGGAAGGACCGCTGTTCGGGCGGTGCTCCGTGACGACGTCGTAAACGATACCCGATGCCCAGGGGTGCTCCGCCACTGGATTGACCCGTGCTCGGGGCCTGTGTGGATGGCTAGGCTTGTCGGAACGGTTCGGGGACTCCGGCCGTTCTTCCCGCACCCGATTCAAGGAGCCACAGGACATGGCCGACTCCAGTTTCGACATCGTCTCGAAGGTCGAGCGGCAGGAGGTCGACAACGCCCTCAACCAGGCCGCGAAGGAGATCTCCCAGCGCTACGACTTCAAGAACGTCGGGGCGTCGATCGCCTGGTCCGGCGAGAAGATCCTGATGCAGGCGAACTCCGAGGAGCGGGTCTCCGCGATCCTCGATGTGTTCCAGTCCAAGCTGGTCAAGCGGGGGATCTCGCTGAAGGCGCTGGACGCGGGTGAGCCTCAGCTCTCCGGCAAGGAGTACAAGATCTTCGCGTCGATCGAAGAGGGCATCTCCCAGGAGAACGCCAAGAAGGTCGCGAAGATCATCCGCGACGAGGGCCCCAAGGGCGTGAAGGCTCAGGTCCAGGGCGACGAGCTGCGGGTCAGCTCGAAGAGCAGGGACGATCTTCAGGCCGTACAGGCGCTGTTGAAGGGGCAGGACTTCGACTTCGCCCTGCAGTACGTGAACTACCGCTGACCGGCTGGGCCGATCCGCGCGGGCGTTGCCGGGCTGAGCGAACAGGGCACAACGGGGGCGCACATCGACGGGGAGCGTCTCGACGGCCGCCCCGCGTTGTGTCCTCGTCGTTCCGCCACAGGTGCCCGTATGTGTAGAGCGTCGCCGGCGGCTTCGCGTGGTCGCGCCGGTTCCGCGCCTTCGCGCGGCCTTTGCGTGCGGGTCCTCGGAGTGCGGGACTGTCGCCCGACCCGGACGGGGCGCGCCGTCAGGCGATCAGCCCGGCCAGCGGGGCGCGGAAGCGGGATTCGATCTCGTCACGGATCGGGCGGACGGCCTCTACTCCCTGCCCGGCAGGGCCTTCGGACTCCCAGTCGGGATGGCGCTCGTCGGCGCAGACTCGTAGGCGTGAGCAGTGACGCACGCTGCGAGAAGGGGAACAGAGGATGACCGCCATGGCCGACCGCACGACCATCGGCAACGCGCCGGACGGAGTGCCGCTCGCCGGTGCGGAGTCCGCTGCGGGAGGCGGCGGCACCGCGCTCGCCCGGCTACTGGGTCCAGCGGGGGCACGGAGCTCATGAACGGCGAGGCCCTCTTCCCCAGAGAGCCGACGGTGATCACCCCGGGCGCGGTGCACATACCGGCGTGGCTGACGGTGGAGCGCCAGCGGGAACTGGTCGACGCCTGCCGCCGCTGGGCCCGCGGCCCGGTGCCCCTTCGGCACACCGTGCTGCCGAGCGGCGGTGTGATGTCCGTGCAGACGATGTGTCTGGGCTGGCACTGGCAGCCTTACCGATACAGCCGCACCGCGGATGACGTGAACGGCGCCCGGGTCACCGACTTCCCGGACTGGCTGGTGGAGTTGGGCCGTGAGGCGCTGGTGGCTGCGTACGGCGACGACGGCGGGGTGGCGGGCGGGCCTGTCCGGGGGACGGCGGCGGTCGGGTCAGCGGCGGGGTACACCCCGGACACCGCACTGATCAACTTCTATGACGGAGCCGCTCGGATGGGGATGCACCAGGACAAGGAGGAGCGGTCCGGTGCACCTGTGGTGTCGCTGAGCATCGGCGACACCTGTGTCTTCCGGTTCGGCAACGCCGAGACGCGGGGGCGCCCCTACACCGATGTGGAGTTGGTGTCCGGGGACCTGTTCGTCTTCGGCGGCCCCGCGCGCTTCGCTTACCACGGGGTGCCCAAGGTGTATCCGGGCACGGCGGACCCGGCGACGGGGATGAGCAGCGGACGGCTGAACATCACCCTGCGGGAGACAGGGCTGCCGGGCTGACCTTAATGCGATAGCCCCAGACGACCAGTGCGTCTCGCCGAACCGGGCGGCGGTGGGCGCGGCGGCGGACAGGGCGTGGCGCTAGCGGACGGGCGGACGGTGCGTGGGGTCGTGGCAGCGGCGTCCGAGACCGGGGTCCGGTGGCACGGCCGGGCCGGCAGACGGTGTCACCGGAAGGCCCGGCCAGGCGGCGTCACCGGGACCGGGAATGGCCGAACAGGAGCCGGTAGGCGATCAGCAGCACAAGCGAGCCGCCTATCGCCGCCGCCCAGGTCGCTCCGTCGTAGAAGTCCTTGGTGACCGGCCTGTCGAGGAAGCGAGCCGAGATCCAACCGCCGAGGAACGCGCCGGTGACACCTATGAGTGTGGTGCCGATCAGACCGCCGGGGTCACGCCCTGGCAGCAGGATCTTGGCGATTCCTCCGGCGAGCAGCCCGAGGACGATCCAGCTGATGACGCTCATGCCGTGAACCTGCCTTTCAAACGCTGTCACTCGGTAGACGTCGGGTGGACGGACTGTGGTTGCGGCCGGTCAATAGGGCGCGGCTCACGACCGGGCCGCTGAGGCGGTCGCTCGGTGTCGTGGACGCGGTGGTGATCGGGCCCGGGTCGTTGCTCCCTTCTGGTTCTCGGCGTCTCGCGGACGGGATCGGCGATGGCCGGGAACGGCCATGTGCTGGGCGGGCTCGCCGTCGGGTATCCGTGCTTTCGGGTGCCGCGCACCACGCAGGGCTCGCGGTGGGGGTGGTCATCGCGGTGGTGGCGACCGCGGGTGGGCGCGGGCGATCGGCTTCTCGTCATTCGGAGTGCTGCTGTACTACACGCTGTCCAACGCCTCGGCTTGGACTCCGAGTTCCGAGCCATCGAGAGGTACACCCGTTCGAGTGAAGGACGCCGGTGCGGCCGCATCCAAGGTGGCCTGGACGACGGCGGACCGCGGGCCGTGGGGTGCGTGGTGCCGGCCCAAGTTCTCCTTCCGGGTCCAGTCGCGCGTGAGGAGGAACCCCGGCGAGAGCGGTGGTTTCGTCGGCTGGTCGGCCTGATCGTGGTCGTCGGGTCCCCGTCCCCGTCCACGAGGTCCACGAGGTCCACGAGGGAATGGTTGTGCGCGCGGGGCGTACGGCCGTGACGCGGACATCGGCCAGGGGCCAGTCCCCGGCCGACCGCCCGTCACTCCGTATGCCTCCCAGCGTCAGCAGACCGACGGCACCCGAACCCAGCCTGCGCGACTCGGCCATCGCGGCCGGCAGCCGCCCCTCGGCGCGTACTCGGCGTCAGCGGGTGGCGAACTGCTGATCCGTAGGGACGATCTGCTTGCCGAGAGGCAGCAGGGAGACCGGGATCAGCTTGAAGTTCGCGATGCCCAGCGGAATGCCGATGATGGTGATGCACAGGGCGATACCGGTGACGATATGGCCGAGAGCCAGCCACCAGCCGGCGAGGAGCAGCCAGAGCACGTTCCCGACGCACGACGGCGCGCCCGCGTCATGGCGGTCGACCACGGTGTATCCGAAGGGCCAGAGGGCGTAGACGCCGATACGGAAGGCGGCCAGCCCGAAGGGGATGCCGATGATGGTGATACAGAGCAGCACGCCGGCGAGTATGTAGCCCAGGAACATCCAGAAGCCGCAGAGGATGAGCCAGACGATGTTCAGGATTGTCTTCATGGACGTCGACCTGCCATCTGTTCGAGTCGGGCAATGCGTTCCGCCATCGGCGGGTGGGTGGAGAACATCCGGGAGAGTCCTCTGCCGGGCCTGAAGGGGTTCGCGATCATCATGTGGCTCGCGGTCTCCAGCCGGGGCTCGGAGGGCAGTGGCAGTTGTTTCGTACCGGCGTCGAGCTTGCGCAGGGCACTCGCGAGCGCCAGGGGGTCGCCGGTGAGCTGGGCGCCCGAGGCATCGGCCTCGTACTCGCGGGAGCGGCTGACGGCGAGCTGGATGATGGAGGCTGCCACCGGTCCGAGGATCATGATCAGCAGCATCCCGAGGAGGCCGGGGCCGTCGTCGTCGGAGCGGCCGACGGGGATCAGCCAGGCGAAGTTCACCAGGAACATCACCACGGAGGCGAGGGCTCCGGCGACCGACGAGATGAGGATGTCGCGGTTGTAGACATGGCTCAGTTCATGGCCGATGACGCCCCGCAGTTCCCGCTCGTCGAGGATGCGGAGGATTCCCTCCGTGCAGCACACCGCGGCGTTGCGAGGGTTGCGGCCGGTGGCGAACGCGTTGGGCGCCTGGGTCGGGGAGATGTAGAGGCGGGGCATGGGCTGCCGCGCGGCCGTCGAGAGTTCACGGACCATGCGGTACAGCCCGGGGGCCTCGAATTCGCTCACGGGGCGGGCGCGCATGGCACGCAGCGCCAGCTTGTCGCTGTTCCAGTAGGCGTACGCGTTCGTCCCGATCGCCACGACGAGCGCGACGATCAGTCCCGTACGGCCGAAGAAGCTGCCGATGACGAGGATGAGCGCGGACAGGCCCCCGAGGAGTACAGCGGTTTTCAGCCCGTTGTGCCGGCGGTGCACGGTACGCCCTCCAAGTGGTGCGGCAGGGGAACCCTTTACGTGGTGGTCTCCACTCTCCAGTGGACCCTTCTGTACTGGTCAACGCCAGGCGAAGGGGGCAAGTTCCCTGGTGCCGCGGGGCTTGGGCTGAGCCGTTCGGGTGATGGTCAGAACAGACTGGTCGCGGCGAAACGCAGTACCAACTGGGGATAGCCGGACAGGACGACGCCCGCGACGGCGGTCAGGGTGATGGCCGCGACGACCGGGGTGGGAGCGGCCAGGGCGGAGGTGATCGGGGTCCGGGGGCGGGGTGTCGCCTCGGGGGTGCCGTCCGCCGCGCCTTCGGGTGCGAGGAAGAGGATCGCCGTCCACCGCAGGTAGTAGCAGAGGGCGATCACCACGTTGACGCCCATGACGACGGCGAGCCAGCCGAGACCCGCGTCGACGGCGGAGGAGAAGACGGTCACCTTGGCGAAGAGGCCGATGATGCCCGGCGGTAGACCGGCCAGGCAGAGCAGGAAGAAGCCCATGGTGAGGGCGGCGAGCGGGCGGGTGGCGTAGAGGCCCCGGTAGTCGGAGAGGCGGTTCAGCGGCTGGGTACGGGCGACGAGCGCGGCCACGGCGAACGCGCCGAGGTTCACCACGGCGTACATGAGGGCGTACGCGACGGTCGAGCCGATCTGGTCGTCGCTGGAGTAGGCGGCCGCGGCGATCGGCACCAGGATGTAGCCCGCCTGGGCGACGGATGACCAGGCCAGCAGGCGTACCGCGCTCCACGCGCGCGTGGACGACTGGCGTAGGGCCGCGACGTTGCCCGCCGTCATGGTGAGGGCGGCGAGAACGGCGATCGCGGGGCCCCAGACGTTCGCGTAACCGGGGAACGCGATGACGGTGACCAGGACGAGGCCGGAGAAGCCGACGGCCTTTCCGACGACGGAGAGGAAGGCGGCGATGGGCAGGGGAGCGCCCACATAGGTGTCGGGGACCCAGAAGTGGAACGGAACGGCCGCCGTCTTGAAGGCGAAGCCGATGAGGGTCAGCGCGACGCCGGTCTTCGCGAGGGTGCCGAGTTGGCCGGGGACGCTGTCGAGTTCGGCGGCGATCCGTGTGAGGTGGAGCGTGCCTGTGGAGGCGTACACGAAACTGACGCCGAGGAGGGTCACGGCTGTCGCGGTGACCGAGGAGAGGAAGAACTTCAGGGCGGCCTCGCTGGAGAGCCGGTCGCCGCGCCGGAGGCCGACGAGCGCGAAGGCGGGCAGCGAGGCGACTTCAAGGGCGACGACGAGGGTGGCGAGGTCCCGTGAGGCCGGCAGCAGGGCGGCACCGGCGGCGGCCGAGAGCAGCAGGAACCAGAATTCCCCCGCGGGGAGTCTCCGGCGGGTCTCCGGGAGCGAGAGCAGCGCGGTGAGCAACGCGCCGCCGAGCACGAGGAGCTGGACGGCGACCGCGAAGTGGTCCGCGGTGTAGCTGCATGTGCCGGGGTCGGTGGTGAGACAGAACGTCTTCCGGTCGCCTGCGCTCAGCGGCACGAGGGCGGCGAGCGCGGCCGCCAGTCCGATGATCGCCCCGATGCCCAGCAGTTTCTTGCGCTTCTCCGGTACGAAGAGGTCGGCGACCAGGATGATCAGGGCGCATGCCGCCGTGATGGTCGGCGGCGCGATCGTGACCCAGTCGACGGACTGGACGAGGCTGGTGACACCGGAAGCGGTGGCGACGCCGGAAGCGACGTTTTCGCCCGAGGCCACGGCGGCTCCGCCAGGGGCGGTGGCGGTGGCGAACCCGGCGGCGCCGGCGATGGCCGTGATCACGACTTGCCTCCTGCGAGGAGCTTCTGCACGGCCGGATCGGTCAGGCCGAGGAGGACCGCGGGCCAGAGACCGGCGAGGACGGTCAGGGCGACAAGCGGGGTCCAGGCGGCGAACTCGTACCTCTGGACGTCGGCGAACGGTTTCGTCTCATGCCCGGCCAGGTCCGGTACGCCCATGCAGACGCGGCGCACGACGATCAGGAGATACGCGGCGGTGAGCAGGGTGCCGAATCCGCCGATCGCCATGAAGGTGAGGAAGGCGGGGCGGTTGAGGCCGTCCGCGGGGTCGAACGCCCCGAACAGCGCGAGCATCTCGCCCCAGAATCCGGCGAGTCCGGGCAGGCCGAGGGAGGCGACGGCGGCGAACGCGAGGAGGCCGCCGAGGCGGGGCGCGCGGCCGTAGAGCGCCGCGCCGGTGGCTCCTGCGAGCGTGTCGAGGTCGGCGGTGCCGTACCGGTCCTTCACGGCTCCGACGAGGAAGAACAGCAGGCCGGTGATGAGTCCGTGGGCGATGTTGGCGAACAGCGCGCCGTTCACGCCGGTGGGGGTCATCGTCGCGATGCCGAGGAGAACGAAGCCCATGTGACCGACGGAGGAGTACGCGATCAGGCGCTTGAGGTCGCCGCTCGCGCCCTGTCTGGCGAGGGCCAGACAGGCGAGGGATCCGTAGATGATGCCGACGACGGCGAAGGCGGCGAGGTAGGGCGCGAAGGTCCGCATGCCGTCGGGCGCGATGGGCAGAACGATACGGACGAACCCGTACGTACCCATCTTGAGCAGTACGCCCGCCAGGAGCACGGAGCCGACGGTCGGCGCCGCGGTGTGGGCGTCCGGCAGCCAGCTGTGCAGGGGCCACATCGGCGTCTTCACCGCGAGGCCGAGACCGATCGCCAAAACGGCGATGACCTGCGTGGACGCGGTCAGTCCCCGGCCGTTGTCAGTGGCGAGTGCCACCATGTCGAAGGTGCCGCTCTTCAGCCCGATCAGCAGCAGGCCGAGGAGCATGACGACGGAGCCGAGCAGGGTGTAGAGGATGAATTTCCAGGCCGCGGGCTGCCTGGCCTCTCCGCCCCAGCGGGCGATGAGGAAGTACATCGGGATGAGCACCATCTCGAACGCGAGGAAGAAGAGCAGCAGGTCGAGGACCGCGAAGGTCGCGAGGGTTCCCGATTCGAGCATGAGCAGCAGGGCGACGAAAGCCTTCGGGGAGGGCCCCGCGGGTGGCTTGTAGTAGCTGTACAGCGCGCACAGGAAGGTCAGCAGCGCGCTCAGGACCAGAAGGGGGAGGGAAATGCCGTCGACGCCGAGGTGGATCCGCACGTCGAGTGCGGGAATCCAGCTGATGTCCGTGCTGGCCTGCATCTTCGACGGCTGGTCGTGGTCGAAGCCGATGGCCAGGGCGATCGCGGCGGCGAGGACCGCTCCGGTGACGGTCACACCATGGCGGAGGACCGCCTGGTCGGGGTTCTTGCCGCGCAGTCCGGGCGGGGCGGGGAGCAGCGCGGCCACGGCCCCGATGAGTGGGCCGACGACGATGAACGCGAGAAGGAACTGCATCACGGACTCGCTGATATCGATCACGGCTCACGATCCCGCGTTGACGTTGGACAGGACGACGGCGGCGATCGCCAGGACGACGGTGCCCGCCAGCAGCGCGCTGACGTAGGTCTGCACGTTGCCGGTCTGGGCGCGGCGGACGAGTCGGCCGAGACCGTTGCTGCCCGTTCCGGCACCGCGTACGTAGGTGTCGACGACTTCGCGGTCGAGGAAGCGGACCAGTTCGGCGCCGGCCTGTACGGGGCGGACGAAGAGGACGTGGTAGACGGCGTCGAGGTGGAAGCCGACGGCCGCGTGGCTGTGCAGCGGGCCGAGGAGGAGGCGGCCGGGATCGGCCGGGTCGGGGGCTGCGGCGATGCTGCCGTAGAGCGGGGTGTGGGTGGTGATCGCCTCGGCTTCGGTGGCCGACGGTGCGGCCTCCGGGTGGGCGGCGGTGCTGATCGCCGGGTGGGGCACGGGGACTTCGCGGCGGGCGCGGAGCGACGCCCAGGCGGCGTAGGTGATCACCCCTCCGGCGACGGCGACGCCTGTGCCGAGGACGGCCGTGGTCACCGTGGGGGCGAGGCTGTGGCCGTCGAACCAGCCCTCGAAGTAGCCGTAGGTCACACCGAACCCGAGGGAGGGGATGGCGAGCAGCCAGAGGACGGCGGTCATGGGGATGGGCTCACGGCCGTGGTCCGGAGCCTCGGCTCCGCGGCCCCGGAAGGCGAGGAGCCAGAGGCGGGTGGCGTACGCGGCGGTGAGGAGGGCCGCCAGGAGGCCCGCGATCAGCACGGTCCAGCCCGCGGCACCCGGTGCGACGGCGGACTCGCCGAGTGCGGTGTGCTCCGCGGCGACGAGGACGGCTTCCTTGGAGAAGAAGCCGGCGAAGGGGGGAATGGCGGCGAGCGCGAACAGGGCGACGCTCATCGTCCAGTAGGCGTCGGGGACCCGCTTGGCCAGGCCGCCCATCCGGGACATGGCGGCCAGTGAATTGGTGCCGGCGGCGTGGATGATCACGCCGGCGGCGAGGAAGAGCAGCGCCTTGAACGCGCCGTGCGAGAGGAGGTGGAACACGGCGGCCCCGCGGTCACCGACCGCCAGGGCGCCGGCCATATAGCCGAGCTGGCCGATGGTCGAGTAGGCGAGGACCCGCTTGATGTCGTCCTGGGCGAGGGCGGCGAGGCCCGAGCCGACCATCGTCACGGCGGCCATCACGGCGAGGACGGTGAGTGCTGCCGCGGAGGCGGCGAAGAGAGGGAGGAGCCGGGCCACGAAGTAGATGCCGGCGGCGACCATCGTGGCGGCGTGGATCAGCGCGGAGACGGGGGTGGGGCCCGCCATCGCGTCGGGCAGCCAGGTGTGCAGCGGGAACTGCGCAGACTTGCCCGCCACGCCCGCGAGGAGCAGCAGCGCCACCAGGGTGGGGTGGTCGATCCCGCCCGCCGCGACGGAGCCGAGGATCCCGGTGATCCGGAAGGTGCCCGCGTCCGTGGCGAGGGCGAACAGACCGATCAGGAAGGGGACGTCTCCGAGTTTGGTGACGAGGAACGCCTTGAGGGAGGCCGCGCGGGCCTCGGGCGTCTCCCAGTAGTGGCCGACGAGGAAGTACGAGCAGATGCCCATGATCTCCCAGCCGACCAGGAGCACGATCAGGTCGCAGGAGTAGACGACGAGCAGCATCGCCGAGGTGAAGAGGGAGACGAGAGCGGCGTACGAGGGGTAGCGCGGGTCGTCGCGCAGATAGGCGGTCGAGTAGATCTGCACGCACGACGCGACGACGCCGACCAGGACTGCGACGAGTACCGCGAAGCCGTCGAGGTAGAGGGCGAGGTCGATGGGGACCGAACCGGTCGGGGTGAGCTGGGTGGAGGCTTCGATCGCGTCGTCTCCGCCCTGGCGCACGGCGACGACGACGGCGAGGGCGGCCGAGGCCAGGGTCGGCAGGACGGCCAGCGGGCGTACGAAGCCGGGTGCCGTGCGGCCGAGGAGGAGTCCGGCGACCGCGCCCAGGAACGGAAGGAGGGGTACGAGGACGGCGAGGGTCGTGGTGGTCACGCGGTGGCCTCGGCCTTCTGCGCCGCCGGGGAGGTCGCGTCGGGGGCGGCGGATTCCGCGGATGTGGAGGCGGATCCGGTGGGGTCGCCGTCGTGGCTCTCGGCGGTGTCACGGAGCCGGTCGACGTCCGAGGTTCCGCGATTGCGGTAGACCATCAGCACGATCGCCAGGCCGATGCCGATTTCGGCGGCCGCGATGGCGATGGTGAACAGGGTGAGCGCCTGGCCGGAGTGGAGGGTGTCGCGGAGCCAGACGTCGAAGGCGACGAGGTTGAGGTTGACGGCGTTGAGCATCAGCTCGACGGACATCAGGACCAGGATCGCGTTGCGGCGGGCGAGTACGCCGTAGACGCCGACGCAGAAGAGGAGGACGGCGAGCACGGCGGGATAGGCGAGGTGCATCAGCTCTCCCCCTCGGGGCCCGGCTCGGGATCCGTGCCGGTGGTGTCGGCGCGCTTGCGGGACAGGACGATCGCGCCGACCAGGGCGGCGAGCAGCAGGACGGAGAGCGCCTCGAAGGGCAGCACCCAGTGCCGGAAGAGGATCTCGCCGGTCATCTCGGTGGAGCCCTGGGCGGGTCCGTCGAGGTTGATCCAGGTGGTGCGGAACGCGTCGACGACCACCCAGACCAGAGCGGTCGCGGCGGTGACGGCCACGGCGAGCGCGACCGGGCGGTTGCCCGAGTCGGCGTCCGGGGAGCGGCCGATGGGGGCCTTGGTGAGCATCAGCCCGAAGAGGAGGAGGACGACCACGGAACCGACGTAGATCAGGACCTGTACCCAGGCGATGAACTCGGCCGTCAGCAGCAGGTACTCGACGGCGAGGCCGCCGAGGGCCACCACCAGCCAGAGGGCGGCGTGCACCAGCTGTTTGGTGGTGACCGTCATGACGGCCGCGCCGAGGGTGACCAGGCCGACGAGGAGGAATGCTATTTCGACGCCGGTCGGGGAGAGGAAGCCCTGGGCGGTGGCGGCGAGCGTCATGCCGGACCTCCTTCGCCGTCGGGCGGGGTCGCGGGACCGGGGCGGCTGTCCGGGGCGGGGGCGCCGGGCTTCGGGTCGCCTGGGTTCGGGTCGCCGGGCTCCGGACTGCCGGAGGCCGGGCCGCCGTGGCTCGGGTCGGCCGGGGCCGGGCCGTCGGGGTTCGGGCTGTCCGGGGGCGAGGCGTCCGGGGCGGGGGCCGCGGCCGCCTGGGCGGCGGCGAGCTTCTCGGCGGCCTTCCGCGCCGCGGCGATCTCCTTCGGCTCCTCGGCGGCCGGTTCGAGGGCGGGCGGGGCGGGGACCGTCCACATCCACTCACGGAGTCTGTCGCGCTCGTGGGTGAGTTCACGGATGTCCGTCTCCGCGTACTCGAACTCCGGGGACCAGAACAGCGCGTCGAAAGGACAGACCTCGATGCAGATACCGCAGTACATGCAGAGCGCGAAGTCGATCGCGAACCGGTCGAGGACATTGCGGCTCCGCTCCCGGCCGCCGGGGGCGACGGCCGGGATCGTCTCCTTGTGGGAGTCGATGTAGATGCACCAGTCGGGGCACTCACGGGCGCAGAGCATGCAGACCGTGCAGTTCTCCTCGAACAGGCCGATCACACCGCGGGTGCGGGGCGGCAGCTCCGGCTGGGCGTCGGGGTACTGGGCGGTGACGGTCTTCCTGGTCATCGTGCGCAAGGTGACGGCGAGGCCCTTGGCCAGGCCGGAGCCGGGGATCGGAGGCACTAGATCATCACCTTCACGACGCCCGTGAGGGCGATCTGGGCGAGGGCGAGCGGGATGAGGGTGGTCCAGGCGAGTTTCTGCAACTGGTCCTCGCGCATCCGGGGATAGCTCACGCGCACCCAGATGACGATGAAGGCGAGCACGGCCGCCTTGAGCAGGGTCCAGACCCAGCCCAGGCCGTCCGCGCCCAGAGGTCCGTGCCAGCCGCCCAGGAAGAGGACCGTGGTGAGGCCGCACAGGACGACGATGCCCGCGTACTCGGCGAGCAGGAACAGCGCGAAACGCAGCCCGGTGTACTCGGTGTAGGCACCGAAGATGATCTCGGAGTCGGCGACCGGCATATCGAAGGGTGGGCGCTGAAGCTCGGCGAGCCCCGCCACGAAGAAGACGATGGCGCCCACGATCTGCCAGGGCAGCCACCACCACTCGAAGGCGTTCAGGATGCCGGGCAGCGAGACCGTGCCGGCGGCCATGGCGACCGAGGCGGCGGCCAGCAGCATCGGCAGCTCGTACGCCAGCAACTGCGCGGCAGTCCGCAGCCCGCCCAGAAGGGAGAACTTGTTGGCCGACGCCCAGCCCGCCATGAGCGAGCCGAGAACGCCGACGCCCATGATCGCCAGCACGAAGAAGATCCCCGCGTCGACGACCTGGCCGACCGCGCCCTCGCTCGGTCCGATCGGGATCGCGACCAGGACGAGGAGATACGGAAGAAGGGCGACCGCGGGCGCGAGCTGGAAGATGCGGCGATCGGCGCCGGCCGGAACCACGTCCTCCTTCTGCGCGAACTTCACACCGTCGGCGACGAGCTGGGCCCAGCCGTGGAAGCCGCCCGCGTACATGGGGCCCAGCCGGCCCTGCATATGAGCCATGACCTTGTGCTCGGTCTGCCCGATGACCAGCGGGAAGACGAGGAACACGGCGAAGACGACGAGCAGCCGGAAGGCGACGTCGAGAGCGTCGTTCACGCGGGGTCGCCTCCCTTGGTGTCGTCAGTTGTGCCGTTGGTGCCATCGGTATCGTTGGTGTCATCGGTGTCGTCAGGCCCTGGGCCCTCTGTCGACCTGGTCCTGTCGGGCCGGTGGGTCGAGGGTGTCCCGGGTTCGGGCCCGGCGGCCGGGGCCGGTTCCTGTGCCGGTTCCTGTGCGGGGGCGGGCCCGGATGGGGATTCGGATTCGGCGGCCTGGCCTACGTCGGATGCGGGGGCCGGGCCGGTGGCAGGCTCGCCCGACACCTCCGACGTGCCCTTCGGCTCGCCCGAGTCCGTGGTCCGGTCCGAGTCCTCCGTGGTCCGGTCCGAGTCCGCGGCCGCACCCGTGGCACCTGTCGTACCCGTGGCATCCGTCCGGTCGTCGAAGGCCGGCCGGGCATGGTGCCATGGGGCGTCCGCGCTCCGGGTACGCGCCGGAGCCGCCGGAGTGTCCGGAGCGGTCTCGGGCGGTTCGGCCTCCGTGTCCGAGAGCGGTGAGGCCGGACGCCGACTCGCCGAGCCCGAACCTGAGCCCGAGCCGCTCGAACCCGATTCCGATTCCGATTCCGAGCCCTCCCTACGGCTGCCGCGCGGCGGGGCAGTCCCCGCCCCCTGACCGGCGGAGTCCTCGCCCTCGCCACGAGAACGGCGCGGACCACCGGTACGAGCGGTACCAGCGGTGTCGTCCGGGGCCGCGGAACCCTCCCCAGCCGACGGAGCGGACGGGGCACCCGGCGGAACCGAGACGTCCGGCGGAACCTGCTGCTGGCTCGCCGAACCCTGGGCCGCGCTGCGCGTGCGGCGCGGCGGAGTCGCACCACCCGTCTGCTGGCTCGCGGAACCTCCGGCCGCGCTGCGCGTGCGGCGGGCCGGGCGTTCGGCCGTCGCTCCGGCGGCACCCGCTGCCCTGGGGGTACGGGCCGGCCGGGCCGGGGCCGGAGGAAGCTGCCCCTTGAGAGGGCCCCACTCGTTGGGGTCGGGGACACCGGGAGGGAGCATCTGGCGGCGTTTGGGGCCGCCGTGCTCGGACTCCCCCGGCTCCTTCGCGCCCGGCCACGCCTTGGCGACCCGCGCCGCCAGGACGAAGTCCTTGCGCAGCGGATGTCCCTCGAAGCTCTCGGGCAGAAGCAGCGGAACGAGATGCGGATGACCGGTGAAGGTGACGCCGAACATCTCGTGCGTCTCCCGTTCGTGCCAGTCCGCGCCGGCGTAGACCGTCACGGCGGACGGCAGTACGGGAGCGTCGTGCGGAACCGTCGTACGCAGCAGCAGTCGGCGTACCCGGCCCTCGCCCCCCGACGGCAGCGAGACGACATGGGCGCAGACTCGGAAGCCGGTGCCCGGCTCGTCGACCGCGCTCAGCCAGTCGAAGTAGGTGCACCCCAGCCCGGACCGGGCCGTCTCCAATGACGCGATCCAGGAGTCGGCCGGGACGTCGACCGTGAGAAGGTCGTAGGCGAGTTCGGCGGTGGCGTCCGGCCCGAAGATCTCGGTGACGGAGTCCGGTAGGCGGTCGTACGCGGTCACTTCTCACCACCGGCGGCCGGAGTCGGCGGCGGGGTGACCAGCCCGCTGCGCAGCGCGGCGGCGGAGGCCCGGCCGGTCCCGTAGCGTTCGCCGAGCGATTCCCGCGCGATCTTCTCCTGGAGTTTGAGGATCCCCTGGAGCAGCGCCTCGGGACGCGGCGGGCAGCCGGGCACGTACACGTCGACGGGAATGATCTGGTCCACGCCCTTGGTGACGGAGTACGAGTCCCAGTAGGGGCCGCCGCAGTTGGAGCAGGCCCCGAAGGAGATGACGTACTTCGGCTCGGGCATCTGCTCGTACAGCCGCTTGACCGCGGGGGCCATCTTGTCGGTCACCGTGCCCGAGACGACCATCAGGTCCGCCTGGCGCGGGCCGGGCGCGAACGGGATCACGCCGAGCCGGATGAAGTCGTGGCGTGCCATGGACGCGGCGATGAACTCGATGGCGCAGCAGGCGAGCCCGAAGTTGAAGACCCAGAGGCTGTAGCGGCGACCCCAGTTGAGGACCACCTTCATCGGCTCGGGGGCCAGCCGGGAGAGAACCCCCAGCCGCTGCGGCTCCGGCAGCGGCTCCGGGTTTCCATCCGGGGCGGCCGGGGTCGGGGACGGGGTCACGTCCATGCCAGGACGCCCTTCTTCCATGCGTAGAGCAGTCCCACGGCCAGGAAGCCGAGGAAGATGAACATCTCCACGAGCGTCGTCGCGCCGTAGCCCGCGGCGGCGAAGACCGTGGCCCACGGGAAGAGGAAGATCGAATCGACGGCGAAGATCACATACAGAAACGCGTAGACGTAGTAGCGGACCTGGGTGTGCGCCCAGCCCTCGCCCACGGGGTCCACACCGCATTCGTAGGTCATCAGCTTCTCGGGCGTGGGCACCAGGGGCCGCAGCAGCCGTCCCGCGCCGAAGGCCACGGCGACGAAGAGCACGCCGATCAGCGCTAGCAGCCCGACGACCGAGTAGCTTGCGAAATAGTCCGCCGCGAGCACGGCCACGGTCGGTTCCTGCACGTCCGTCCCTCGCTCCCTGACCTGTGTGACAACTTCGTTGGCGTCGTCGACGTGGTGGACGTCGCTGACCTTGTCGACGTCGTGGCCTTCCGGCCTTGTCGACCTCGCAGAACTCGGCAGAACCTGTGTTCTGTACGCACGGGAGTCTAGGCCCTGCTAAAGGGACCGTAAGCAGTCGCGTCATGCCCAGGGTAGGGATATCCCTACCCGGCGCCACCGTGTAGCCCCATGGCGCACGGCGGTCCGGCCGGGCAGGCTGGCGGGTATGACCGTCAGCAAGACCGACCGCCCAGCCGTCCGTGGGTCCGTCGAGGACGCCTTCGCCGGGGTTTCCGGCGATCCCCGCGCCGACAGGCCGCCGCCGGTGGGGTTCGCCTTGGGCGGACACACCTGGAAGGAGATCGCGCATCTCCTGGGCAATCTGCCGATGGCGGTGCTCGGATTTGTTTACGTGGCGTTCACGATCTCCACGGGCGCGGGGCTGTCGGTGACGGTCGTCGGTCTGCCGCTTCTCGCGTTGGCGCTGGCCGGGGCGCGTCTGATCGGCCGGGCGGAGCGGTGGCGCGCCCGGGGCCTGCTCGGGGTGCGGGTCGAGGAGCCGAGCCCGCTCCGTAGAGCGCGGCGAGAGAACGGGCTCTTCCCCTGGCTGTGGACGAGCCTGAAGGATCCGGTGGGCTGGCGGACGGTGCTGTACTGCTTCATCCGGCTGCCGTGGGGCGTGGTGACCTTCAGTGTGACGCTGGTCAGTCTGTTCGCTCTGTGGCCCGTCCTTCCCTTCATCGCGCGCGGGCTGTCGAACGCCGACCGCGCCATGGTGCGCGGGCTTCTCTCGCCCTCCGACGATCTGGAACAGCGGATCGCCGAGCTGGAGTCGGACCGCGGGGTCGTCGTCGACACCGCCGCCGCCGACCTGCGACGGATCGAACGGGATCTCCACGACGGCGCACAGGCCCGCCTCGTCGCACTCGCCATGGACCTCGGCCTGGCGAAGGAGAAGCTCCTGGAGGACCCGGACGCGGCGGCCGCGATGGTCGACGAGGCCCACGGCGAAGTCAAGCTCGCCCTGCAGGAGCTGCGCGACCTGGCCCGCGGCATCCACCCCGCCGTCCTCACCGACCGCGGACTCGACGCCGCCCTCTCCTCCATCGCCTCCCGCTGCACGGCCCCGGTGACGGTCTCCGTCGAACTGCCGGAACGGCCCGCGGAGGCGATCGAGGGAATCGCGTACTTCACCGTCTCCGAACTCCTCCAGAACGTCAGCAAACACGCGCGGGCGAAGAGCGCCTCCGTGGATGTGTGGCGCAGAGATGACCGCTTGCTGCTTCAGGTCACCGACGACGGGGACGGCGGCGCGAGGCTGGACGGCGGTACGGGAATGGCCGGGCTCGCCGAGCGGCTGGGGGCGGTCGACGGGCTGTTCGTCCTGGATTCGCCGGTCGGCGGGCCGACCACCGTCACGGTGGAGGTGCCGTGGCGTGACCGGGCGGGCGGCGGCAACACCCACGGCAGGGGCGCGATCGCGGGGCGGAGCGGTCGGGGGGCGCGCTGACCAGATGATCCATAGGCGTACGCGACGGGGTACGGGTACGTCGGCGCGTCGGGCTCACTCCCGCGCGCGCCGCCGGGCTCGCTCCCGCGCGGGCTGCCGCGCTCGCTGCCGTGCCGTACGGATCCGGCCGCCCCGGGAGCCGCACTCCGGAGCCGCGCACCCGCGAGCCCCCAGACCCCGCGCTCGTACGGAACGGCCGCTCCGGAGACGGGCTCGATCGGGGCGGCAATACGGGCCGGCCTTCGGCCGCGGGTACCCCGGACCACCGCCCCATGGTGGGGAAAACCCCCGGTCGAAGACGGTAACGGCCCTCATGGTGTACGGGCCCCGGTCGCCCGCATTCTGGTGACATGACAGCCCGCAGCGCAGAACGGACGACGCCGATGGCCACGGACTACCGACCCGAGCGACCGCACCGGCACGAGCGCCGGGACCTCATGGTCCCCGCCGCCCTGCGCGCTCCGTTCGAGCGCCGCACCTGGCGCGAGTTCTGGTACCTGATGCTGAGCCTGCCGGTCAGCGTGATCCTCTTCTCCTTCGCCATCACCGCCATCTCGCTGAGTGCGGGGCTGCTGATCACCTTTGTGGGCATCCCGGTCCTGGCCGCCGGACTCGCGGGCTGCCGCGCCTTCGGCTCGTTGGAGCGGAGCCGGGCCCGTGCCCTGCTCCACGTCGACGTGGACGACCCCGAGCCGGTGCGCGCCCGCACGAACGGGGTGATGTCCTGGGTGGGCGGGGTGCTCAAGAGCGGTTCGTCCTGGCGGCATCTGCTCTACGCGCTGATCCACTTCCCGTGGGCGGTGACCGCCTTCACGATCACTCTCAGCCTCTGGGCCGCGGGCTGGAGCATGCTCCTCTACCCGCTGTGGAAGTGGGTCCTCCCGAAGTACGGAGACACTCCCGGCATCCAGATCTACGGCGACGGCGCGGGGAACGGCTTCTACCTCGACACCCCCTTCGAGATCGCGATCACGTCCGCGGCCGGTCTGGGGCTGGTTCTGCTGACCGCCTGGCTGATCAGGGGCTTCGCCTATGTGGACCGGGTGATGGTCACCGGACTCCTCGGGCCGTCCACCCTCGCCACCCGGGTCGTCGAGCTGGAGTCGGACCGCGGGGTCGTCGTCGACACCGCCGCCGCCGACCTGCGCCGGATCGAACGGGATCTCCACGACGGCGCACAGGCCCGCCTCGTCGCACTCGCCATGGACCTGGGTCTGGCGAAGGAGAAGCTGCTGGAGGACCCGGACGCGGCGGCCGCGATGGTCGACGAGGCCCACGGCGAGGTGAAGATAGCTCTCCAGGAGCTGCGCGACCTGGCCCGCGGCATCCACCCCGCCGTCCTCACCGACCGCGGACTCGACGCCGCCCTCTCCTCCATCGCCTCCCGCTGCACGGTTCCTGTGACGGTGGAGGTGGACCTGCCGTTCCGGCCCGCTCCCGCCATCGAGGGAATCGCGTACTTCACCGTCTCCGAACTCCTCCAGAACGTCAGCAAGCACGCGCAGGCGCGCAAGGCGTCGGTGGATGTGTGGCAGTCGGACAACCGGCTGATGCTGCAGGTCACGGATGACGGCAGGGGCGGCGCGGGGGTCACATCGGGCAGTGGGCTCGCGGGGCTGACGGAGCGGCTGGACGCCGTGGACGGCATTCTGGCGATCGACTCGCCCGTCGGCGGCCCGACGACGGTGACGGCCGAGCTTCCCTGGCGCGGCTGACGGCGTCCGCGCACGGCAAGCCACAGCGCGACGGCCCAGCACGCCCAGCACAGCACGACAGGACACGACCGCTCACGCACCGGGCACAGCTCCGGCCGAAGGCGCTGCCCCCGGCGCTCCGCCCCCGCCTGCCCGGCGATTCCCCGGCACGTTCCCCCGGCACTCCACCGGCGCGAATCCGTCCCGGTGACCCCTCGCCCGCCCCCGTGCGCGCCCCGAGAACACCCGCGATACCCACGCGATCACGAAGGTTATCCACAGGCCGTCCCGGTCCGATCCGAATGCTGGGATGCTGTACCGGCAAGGCCGAAATGGATCTACTACGGGATTGACATGGGGGAATCGGGCAGTGGTGGAGAACAGGGTACGAGTGGTCATCGCCGAGGATTCGGTACTGCTCCGCGAAGGGCTGACGCGGCTGCTGACCGACCGCGGGCATGACGTCGTGGCCGGTGTGGGCGACGGTGAGGCGCTGGTCAAGACCGTCGGGGAGCTGGCGGCACAGCAGTCGCTGCCCGATGTGGTGGTCGCGGATGTGCGGATGCCTCCGACGCACACGGACGAGGGCGTACGGGCCGCGGTGCGGCTGCGCAAGGAGCATCCCGGCATAGGGGTCCTGGTCCTCTCGCAGTACGTGGAGGAGCAGTACGCCACGGAGCTGCTGGCGGGCAGCAGCCGGGGGGTGGGCTATCTCCTCAAGGACCGGGTCGCGGAGGTGCGCGAGTTCGTGGACGCCGTGGTGCGGGTGGCGCAGGGGGGCACGGCGCTGGACCCCGAGGTGGTGGCCCAGCTGCTGGGGCGCAGCCGCAAGCAGCATGTTCTGGCGAGTCTCACTCCACGCGAGCGCGAGGTCCTCGGTCTGATGGCGGAGGGGCGGACGAACTCCGCGATCGCCAAGCAGCTGGTGGTGAGCGACGGCGCGGTCGAGAAGCATGTGAGCAACATCTTCCTGAAGCTCGGGCTCTCTCCGAGTGACGGGGATCACCGGCGCGTCCTGGCTGTGCTGACCTACCTCAACTCATAATCAACCGACACTCTGTCAGATATCGAGTCGAGCCACAGTCGCCCGCAAGACGATTCCCCCTGCACGCGAAGCCGGGAGGAAGCCGAACCGGGGCCGAGACCTACAACCAAAGTCCGAGCGAGAGACATCGCACCAGGAATACACGCTGACGGTCAAATCATGACAAAACAGGGCATCGAATCGTCTCAATTTGACGTCCAACATATGAGCGACCCAGGGAAGGCCACCCTTACCCACGTAGGGTGGCACGTGGAACGGCCAGTGAGACGGCCGGCCCGAGCAGCCGCCTCAAGGGAGGTCCAGTTCAGTGACCAGCCAGGTCAGTAGCGCAGCCGAGCATGCCGACAACGCCGACGAGGCCGGCGACGCCAATGAGGCGCTTGTCGGCGGAGAGCGCGAACCCGCCCCTGGCGGAGCACCCGGGTCGAAAGAAGTCCGTCGGCTGGACCGGGTCATCATCCGGTTCGCGGGCGACTCGGGTGACGGTATGCAGCTCACGGGTGACCGGTTCACCTCGGAGACCGCGTCGTTCGGGAACGATCTCTCCACGCTGCCGAACTTCCCCGCCGAGATCCGCGCCCCCGCGGGCACCCTCCCCGGCGTGTCCAGCTTCCAGCTCCACTTCGCCGACCACGACATCCTCACGCCCGGCGACGCTCCGAACGTTCTGGTCGCCATGAACCCCGCCGCGCTCAAGGCGAACATCGCCGATGTGCCGCGCGGCGGCGAGATCATCGTCAACACGGACGAGTTCGCCAAACGGGCGATGGCCAAGGTCGGCTATGACGTCTCCCCGCTGGAGGACGGCTCGCTGGACGCCTACCACGTCCACCCCGTTCCCCTGACGACGCTCACGATCGAGGCGCTGAAGGACTTCGGGCTCTCCCGCAAGGAGGCCGAGCGCTCGAAGAACATGTTCGCGCTGGGGCTGCTGAGCTGGATGTACCACCGCCCGACCGAGGGCACCGAGGCGTTCCTCCGGTCGAAGTTCGCCAAGAAGCCGCAGATCGCCGAAGCGAACATCGTGGCTTTCCGCGCCGGCTGGAACTTCGGCGAGACCACCGAGGACTTCGCCGTCTCCTACGAGGTCGCGCCCGCCGGCAAGGCGTTTCCCGCCGGCGTCTACCGGAACATCTCCGGCAATCTGGCCCTCTCCTACGGGCTGATCGCCGCGGGCCGACAAGCAGATCTGCCGCTGTACCTGGGCTCGTACCCCATCACCCCCGCCTCCGACATCCTGCACGAGCTGTCCAAGCACAAGAATTTCGGTGTGCGGACGTTCCAGGCCGAGGACGAGATCGCGGGTATCGGCGCGGCGCTGGGCGCGGCATTCGGGGGCGCGCTCGCCGTGACCACCACGTCCGGGCCAGGTGTGGCGCTCAAGTCGGAGACCATCGGGCTCGCGGTCTCACTGGAGCTGCCGCTGCTGATCGTGGACATCCAGCGCGGCGGCCCGTCCACCGGACTGCCGACCAAGACGGAGCAGGCGGACCTGCTGCAGGCGATGTACGGGCGCAACGGGGAGGCCCCCGTGCCCGTCGTCGCACCCCGCACTCCCGCCGACTGCTTCGACGCCGCCATCGAGGCCGCACGCATCGCGCTCACCTACCGGACGCCGGTGTTCCTGCTCTCGGACGGCTATCTCGCCAATGGCTCCGAGCCCTGGCGCGTACCCGACGTCGACGAACTCCCCGACCTCCGTGTGCAGTTCGCAACCGGCCCCAACCATGAGCTGGCCGACGGCACCGAGGTGTTCTGGCCGTACAAGCGTGACCCCCAGACGCTGGCGCGCCCCTGGGCCGTACCCGGCACGCCCGGTCTTGAGCACCGTATCGGCGGCATCGAGAAGCAGGACGGCACGGGCAACATCTCGTACGACCCCGCCAACCACGACTTCATGGTCCGCACCCGGCAGGCCAAGATCGACGGCATCGACGTCCCGGATGTCGAGGTCGACGATCCGGACAGTGCGTCGACCCTGGTCCTCGGCTGGGGATCCACCTACGGGCCGATCACCGCCGCCGTACGCAGGCTGCGGGCCGCGGGCGTCCCCATCGCCCAGGCCCATCTGCGCCACCTCAACCCGTTCCCGGGGAATCTCGGCGATGTGTTGGGGCGTTACGCCAAGGTAGTGGTACCGGAGATGAACCTCGGTCAGCTCGCCACCTTGATCCGGGCGAAGTATCTGGTCGATGCACACAGTTACAACCAGGTCAACGGCATGCCGTTCAAGGCCGAGCAGCTGGCCACGGCGCTCAAGGAGGCCATCAATGTCTGAGTCGGCACCCGGTTTGCTTTCCCTGGTTCCCAAGGCCGAGGCCAAGCAGTCCATGAAGGACTTCAAGTCCGATCAGGAAGTGCGCTGGTGCCCCGGCTGCGGTGACTACGCGGTCCTCGCCGCCGTCCAGGGCTTCATGCCCGAGCTGGGGCTGGCGAAGGAGAACATCGTCTTCGTCTCCGGCATCGGCTGCTCCTCCCGCTTCCCGTACTACATGAACACCTACGGGATGCACTCCATCCACGGCCGCGCGCCCGCCATCGCGACCGGGCTCGCGTCCTCGCGGCGCGATCTGAGCGTCTGGGTCGTCACGGGCGACGGCGACGCGCTCTCCATCGGCGGAAACCATCTGATCCACGCCCTGCGGCGGAACGTCAACCTGAAGATTCTCCTCTTCAACAACCGCATCTACGGCCTCACCAAGGGCCAGTACAGCCCGACTTCCGAGGTCGGCAAGATCACCAAGTCGACGCCGATGGGCTCGCTGGACGCGCCCTTCAACCCGGTGTCGCTGGCGATCGGCGCGGAGGCATCCTTCGTGGCCCGTACCGTCGACTCGGACCGCAAGCACCTCACCTCGGTGCTGCGCGCCGCCGCCGATCATCCGGGCACGGCACTGGTGGAGATCTACCAGAACTGCAACATCTTCAATGACGGAGCGTTCGAGGTCCTGAAGGACAAGCAGCAGGCCGAGGAAGCGGTCATCCGGCTGGAGCACGGGCAGCCGATCCGCTTCGGAGCCGAGGGCGCGAAGGGTGTCGTGCGGGACCCGGCGACCGGCGATCTGCAGGTCGTCGCGGTCACCGCGGAGAACGAGTCCCGGATTCTGGTCCACGACGCGCACAGCGCTTCCCCGACCACGGCGTTCGCGCTTTCCCGGCTGGCGGACGCGGACACCCTGCATCACACACCCATCGGGGTGCTGCGCAGTGTGGAGCGTCCGGTGTATGACACGCTGATGGCGGAGCAGTTGGACACAGCCGTCGAGCAGAACGGCAAGGGCGACCTGGCCGCGCTTCTCGCGGGCAACGACAACTGGACCGTCGTCGGCTGACCACCGTCTGACCGCCGTCGTCAGGCGACGGCGGTGACGATCGGGTACGTATGCGTGGGTGCCCTCCGTGACCGGAGGACGCCCGCCCGTATTCCTTGGGCCCTGGGTTTACGCGTCACCGTCTGGCACTGACCGAGGAATCGTGGCCGCCTGTTCGTCCCCCTGTGTAGAAACAGCCCCCACGTCCTGCTGGAGTGTCGAGGTCTTGGGCTGGAAGGAGAATCTCGCCCCCGTTCTGGAGCACGGTGCCGTCGTCTCCGGCGCGCGCGAGGGCCGGGTCACCTCGACCGCTCGCGCCGACTATGCCGCCGCTGCCGCCGTCGCACTGACCGAGGACGGCAATCTGGGCGCGGCCCCCCGGGCCGGCGGTCCGCCACGACCTCCTGCGCAAGGTCCTCACGCCTGTCGCATATGTTCCACTTAGGTCATGACCGTATGCCGGTACGAGCATGACAGCCCGCTCTTGTGGCGCGTACCTTCGACGGAATGACCGAGGGGTGACGCACGCAGGGCGGGAGGTCCGGTGAAGTCGAACGGCGAACAGCAGCGGGCAGGGCTGCTGTACGGGATCGGCGCCTACGGGATGTGGGGTCTCGTCCCGCTCTTCTGGCCACTGCTCAAACCCGCCGACGCGATGGAGATCCTGGCCCACCGGATGGCCTGGTCCCTGGTCTTCGTCAGCCTCGCCCTACTCGCGCTGAAGCGCTGGGGCTGGATACGGGAGCTGATCCGCGAACCCCGCAAGCTCGCGCTCCTGACCGTCGCCGCCGCGGTCATCACCGTCAACTGGGGCGTCTACATCTGGGCCGTGAACTCGGGCCGGGTGGTGGAAGCGTCCCTCGGCTACTTCATCAACCCCCTCGTCACCATCGCGTTCGGCGTCCTGCTGCTGAAGGAACGGCTGCGGCCCGCGCAGTGGGCAGCGGTCGGCACCGGCGCCGTGGCGGTGCTGGTGCTCGCCATCGGCTACGGGCGGCCGCCGTGGGTCTCGCTGGTGCTGGCCTTCTCCTTCGCCGCGTACGGTCTCGCGAAGAAGAAGGCCGACGTCGGGGGTCTGGAGTCGCTGGCGGCGGAGACCGCGATCCTCTTCCTCCCCGCGTTCGGCTTCCTGCTGTGGCTGGGGGTCCGGGGGGAGTCGACGTTCGGCGCGGAGGGCGTCGGTCATGTGGCGCTGCTCGCGGCGACCGGTCTGGTGACCGCGGTTCCGCTGGTCTGCTTCGGCGCGGCGGCGATCAGGGTGCCGCTGTCGACGCTGGGGCTGTTGCAGTATCTGGCGCCGGTCTTCCAGTTCCTGCTGGGGATCCTGTACTTCCGGGAGGCCATGCCCGCGGAGAGGTGGGCCGGATTCGGGCTGGTGTGGCTCGCCCTGACGATTCTGACGTGGGATGCGCTGCGCACGGCTCGGCGTACGAAGGCGGCGGCGGAGGCACTGCGAGCGGCCGGGCCGCGGACCGAACCCGGGCCGGGGACCGAACCCGGGCCGGGGACCGAACCGGAGCCGGGGACGACGCCCGAGACCGGCCCCCTCGGCGAGTCATGCCCCGCCCCTGCCTCCGCTCCCGCCAAGCCCGCCGTCTGACGCCGACGAACCCGGCGTACGCCGACCCGCTCGCGCGCTGCCCGCGCCGCCGCCCGTGCACAGGCGGGCCGGACGGCCCACCAGGCCCGGCGGCCCACCGAGGCACCGGAGCACGGGAGCGCCGAGGCACGGGTGCGCCGGAGCGCCGGACCCGACTCTCCGGCGCTCCGGCGCTCCGTGCGGCGGCCGGCGGTCGGTGCGTCCGCGCCGACCGCGAGGAGTTACGCCTTCCCACCCGTGGGGGCGAGTTCCTTCGCGGGGGCGAGTTCCTCAGCCGACGCCGTCACGCCCCCGGCCGCTCGGGGCCGGCGTAGACCCGTCGCCGCCAGCACCCCTCCCACCAGCACCATCACCAGCGGCACCACCAGCGCCGCCCGGTAGGCCCCCAGCGGGGAGGCTCCGTCCGTCAGGCCGTACAGACCGTGGACCGCCGTCACCGCGGAGATGCCGATGGCCGCGCCGAACTGCGTGGCGGTGGTCAGCAGCCCGCCCGCCAGCCCCTGTTCCTCCGGCCGGACGCCGTCCGTCGCGGCGATCGTCAGGGGTCCGTAGGCGAGGGCGAAGGCGAGGCCGGTCAAGGCGAAGGTCGGGAACATGGCGGCATACGTCCAGTCGGCGCCCACCCCGACGAAGACGGCGTACGCGGCGATGGCCAGCAGGAAGCCGCCGAGGATCACACGCGCATTGCCGAATCGGTTCACCAGGATCGGGGTGACCGTGGGAGCCAGGATCACGTCCGCTCCCATGATGAGGAGGGCCAGCGAGGTCTCCATGGACGACCACCCCCGGAACTCCTGGAGGTAGAGGGTCGCCATGAACTGGAACCCCATGAACGCCCCGACGAAGAGCAGCGCGCCCAGATCGGCCCGTACGAGCGAGGACCGGCGCAGAATGCCCAGCCGGACCAGGGGCGCGGCGGACCGGCGTTCGACCGCGACGAACAGCGCCACCAGCAGCAGGCCCACGCCGACCACCGCGAGGGTGGTCGCCCAGCCGTGGAAGCCGTGCTCCAGCCGGACGACCCCGTACGTCAGCATCAGCATCGCGCCCGCCGCCGCGGCCGCCCCCGCGAGGTCGAACCCGCCCTTGCGTACCGGCTTCCGCTCGGCCGGAAGCAGCCGGACGGCGGCCAGCAGGATCACGCCGGCGAGGATGACGGGGGCGAAGAAGACCCAGCGCCAGCCGAACTGGGTGAGCAGTCCGCCGATGACCAGACCGAGGGAGAAGCCACCGGCGGCGGTGCCCGCGAAGATCAGGAGCGCCTTGTTGCGCTGTGGGCCCTGTTCGTACGACGTGGTGATGATCGACAGCGAGGCCGGGGTCATGAAGGCCGACGCGACACCGGTCACGAAGCGCGCGACGATCAGCATCCAGCCCTCCGTGGCGAAGCCGCCGAGACCGGAGAAGACCAGAAAGATCACGAGCCAGAGCAGGAACATCCGGCGGCGGCCCAGGAGATCGGCCGCGCGTCCGCCGAGCAGGGTGAAGCCCGCGTATCCGAGCACATAGGCACTGAGCACCCAGGCCGCGGTACCGGTGGAGAGCCCGAGATCGGCCCGGACCGACGGGATGGCCACGGCGAACATGGCGACGTCGATGCCTTCGAGGAAGATCGCGCTGCAGAGGACGAGCAGCAGAGCCCGGGCGCGTCCGGACATGGCCGGGGCGGGCGTAGATGATACGGCTGTCGACATGGCAGTCGGCATGGCTTGCTCCAACGGAGACGAAGGCTGATAAGTCAGTTACCGGGAAGAGGGCCAGTTCCCTCTTGTAACTGACACCATCGTGCGGAACAATGACGTCATGCGGAAGAAGGCACTTTGAAGTCACTCGGTCACCTTGGAGTGACCGAGTTCGACGACGATGGAGACCGGGACCCTTTCCAGTGGGACACCCGTGAGGACTGCGAGGTCCGCCAGATCCTGGACAGGATCGCGGACAAGTGGTCCCTGCTGGTCATAGCCCTGCTCGACAGCCGTGTCCTGCGCTTCACCGAGCTGCGCAGGGAGATCGACGGGATCAGCCAGCGCATGCTGACCGTCACCCTGCGCCAGTTGGAGCGCGACGGCCTGGTGTGCCGTACGGTGCATCCGGTCGTACCACCGCGCGTCGAGTACGAACTCACCGGCCTCGGCCGCACCCTGCACGCCACGATCCGCTCCCTGGTCACCTGGACCGAGAAGCACCAGAACGAGATCGCGGCCGCGCGCGCGGCCTACGACGCACGCGAGGAACCGCAGGGCGCGTCGTAGACCGACCACCCTTCGGCCCGTGCCCGGTCGGCGGCTTCAGGCGTCCCCTTCCGGGCCGGCGAGCGGTTCGTGCGCCGCGTTACGGGCCCGGTGCGCCCGGACCTTCCGGCGGTTGCCGCAGCGTTCCATGGAGCACCAGCGGCGACGGCCCGGCCGGGAGGCGTCGACGAAGATCAGATAGCAGTTGTCGGTGGCGCATTCGCGTACGCGATGGGCGTACGGGCCCGTGAACAGATCCACCGCGTCCCGTGCCACAGCCGAGAGCAGTTGGCCGCCCGTCGCACCGGGCGCCCAGCCGCGGGTGCCGTCGGCCGCGAACCGGGGGACGGGCGGGGGCTGCGCCGCCGCCGAGTTGACCGCGCCGACGTCCGCGGCCGGCAGCGCCCGGCCGTACGCGCGAGCCGAGGCGAGGCGGTACACCGCGTCCCGGAGAACACGGGCCTCCCGCACATCGTCGGCGGTCACCACCGGTTCGAGCCCGTCCGGCAGCCGGCTCTCCCCCGCCCAGCGCACCAGATCCCCCGGCTCGTACAGCACATCGAACCGCGCGAGGATGCCCGGACCGCCCGTGAGCAGCAGTTCCAGACAGAGCGCTCCGGGATCGAAATGGAAGGGACGCCCCGTCGGCGGGCGGAGGGTAAATCCCCTTGCAGGCTCGCTCATGTAACCACTATAAACGGTTTCATGGCTTTGCACTGGAAACTCACCATCGACACCTCCGACCCGCTCGCCCAGGCCGACTTCTGGGCCGGGGCCCTCGGCTACGAGGTGGAGGATCACAGCGCGCTCATCGCACACCTCCGGGAGCACGGGCAGTTGCCGGAAGGATCGACAGTCCAGGCGCACGGCAGGGACGCCTGGCGGGATTACGCCGCCGTCCGGCATCCGGACGACCCGTACGAGGAGGAGAACGGCGTAGGGCTCGGCCGCCGACTGCTGTTCCAGCGCGTACCGGAAGGCAAGACCGCCAAGAACCGGCTCCATCTGGATCTGCACGTGGGACCGGAGCGGCGTGCGGAGGAGGTCGCGCGGCTGGAGACCCTGGGGGCCACCGTCCTGTACCACCAGGACCAGCCGATCGGCGTGTGGACCACCATGGCCGACCCCGAAGGAAATGAATTCTGCGTGGAGTAGGCGGCGCAACCCGAACAGCACGCGAACAGCAGACGAGCAGCAGACGAGCAGCACCGAGTGGGGAGTGTCGGCGGATCCGTCCGGAATGGGCGGATCCGCCGACACTCCCTGTTCTTTATGCGAACACTACTGACCGGATTCCGCCCTTGACGCCACGTCGAACACTCGCTGAACTCTGAGCACACATCGCGCCACCCCGTGCCATCCCAGCGCCATCCGTGTCACCAAGTGTCCGGCCGCACCGCGGTTCCCGGATGTGCTCAGCACCACGCGCCACCGCCTACGCACCGCCGCAACGCACGACCGCACCCCCGCAACGCAGGACCGCACCGCCGCTTCACCGCAACGCGCAACGCCTCACCGCACCGCCGCACAGCGACACCGCACCATGCTCCAGCGCCCTGGAACCGGCCGCTCCGGGGCGTCTCACACGTTTCGTTCCGTCCTGTCCCCGTACGGAATCACCGGAGCCCCCACATGAGACTCTCCCCCGCCAGTTCCAGACGGACGCTCTCCGCCGTCTCCATAGCCCTGGCCGGGCTGTTCGCCGCAGCCGTCCCCACGGCCACGGCATCGGCGACCCCGGCCGCCCCGTCGGCCCCGGCCCAGCGGGCAGGTGCCGCCCTCGCCGCGCCGGACATACCGCTCGCCAATGTGAAGGCGCATCTCTCACAGTTCCAGTCGATCGCCACCGCCAACGGCGGCAACCGCGCCCATGGCCGCACCGGCTACCGCGCCTCGCTCGACTATGTGAAGGCCAAGCTGGACGCGGCCGGATACACCACGACGATCCAGCAGTTCACCACCAGCGGCGCGACCGGCTACAACCTCATCGCGGACTGGCCCGGCGGCGACCCCAACCAGGTCCTGATGGCGGGCGCGCACCTCGACTCCGTCACCTCGGGCGCCGGCATCAACGACAACGGCTCGGGCTCGGCCGCCGTACTCGAAACCGCGCTCGCCGTCTCCCGCGCCCAGCTCCAGCCGACCAAGCATCTGCGCTTCGGCTGGTGGGGCGCGGAGGAACTGGGTCTCGTCGGATCGAAGTACTACGCCAACAACCTCCCCACCGCCGAGCGTTCGAAGATCTCGAGTTATCTCAACTTCGACATGATCGGATCGCCGAACCCCGGCTACTTCGTCTACGACGACGATGTGGCGCTGGAGAAGGTCTTCAAGGACTACTACGCCGGCCTCGGCGTCCCCACCGAGATCGAGACCGAGGGCGACGGACGCTCCGACCACGCCTCCTTCAAGAACATCGGCGTCCGGGTCGGCGGTCTGTTCACCGGCGCGGGCCGCGCGAAGACGGCGGCACAGGTCCAGAAGTGGGGCGGCACGGCCGGTCAGGCATTCGACCGCTGCTACCACTCGTCCTGCGACACCACGGCGAACATCAACGACACCGCGCTGGACCGCAACAGCGACGCGGTCGCCCACGCCATCTGGACGCTCGGCACCGGACCGACCGTCCCGCCCGGCGACTCGTACGAGAACACCGCCAACGTGAACGTCCCGGACAACGGCGCGGCCGTGACCTCCACGATCACCGTCGCCGGCCGCACCGGGAACGCCCCGCCCACCCTGGCCGTCGGCGTCGACATCAAGCACACCTGGCGCGGTGACGTCGTCGTAGACCTGGTGGCCCCGGACGGGACCGCGTACCGGCTGAAGAACTCCAGCACCAACGATTCGGCCGACAACGTCATCGCCACCTACACCGTGAACGCTTCGAGCGAGCCCGCGAACGGCGCGTGGAAGCTGCGTGTCCAGGATGTGGCCGCCCAGGACACGGGGTTCATCGACAGTTGGAAGCTCACGTTCTAGCTCTTCTGCCCGGCACTGCTCGGCGCTGCCCCGCCGCAGGGCCCCGCTGAACCGCCACCCCCCACAGGCTGCATGCGTGTGCTCCCACCGCACACGCATGCAGCCGGGTCCGGGGTACGTCGGCGGACTACCGGGACGCCCCCACCCCCCACCCCTCGCCCTCGCCCTCGCCCTCGCCCTCGCCCTCGGCAGGCTCCGCCGGGCTCACGTCAGGCGTTGACGTCCTTCGTCGTGAAGCGCGCCCAGGCCGCCGACCCGAACACCGCCGCGTACAGCGCCTGGAGCCCGAGGTTCTTCTGAATCTCGTCCCAGTAGACCGGCTCCCGGAGCAGATCCGAGAACGAGAGCCAGTAGTGCGGGAAGAGATACGGATGGACCGCGTCCAGCTGCGGAATGTTGCCCAGGATCTGCACGGTGATCAGCAGGCCGACCGTCGTCGCCATCGCCGCGATGCCGCTGCCCGTGAGCGTGGAGACGAACAGTCCGAGCGCCGCGATCCCCGCGAGTGAGGCCGCGACGGCCAGCGCGATCAGCCCTGCCCTCAGCAGCCCCTCCCCGAACGAGATCGTGGTGCCGGAGATGGTGGTGACATCCCCGAGCGGGAAGAGGATCGCACCGACGGCGAGCGCGGACACCGCCACGACCAGGGTCGCGATCAGACAGAAGGCGAGGACCGTGGCGTACTTGGCGAACAGCAGCCGGGTACGTCCGGCCGGGGCGACCAGCAGGTAGCGCAGGGTGCCGGTGTTCGCCTCCCCCGCGATCGCGTCGCCCGCGACGACGCCGACGGCCATCGGCAGGAACACGGGCAGGGTCGCGGCAAGCGCGGCGAAGACCAGGAAGAGCCCGTTGTTGGTGATCTGGGCGATGAAGGCGGGCCCCTCGCCGCCACCGGACGGTCCCGTGCCGTCGCCCGTCTCGATCTTCACGGCGATGCCGATGAGCGCGGGGACGGCCGCGAGCACGCCGAGCAGGGCGACCGTACGCCACCGGCGCAGGGTGGTGACCAGTTCGGAGCGGAAGAGCCCGAGGGTACGGAGGGGGTGACGGCGACGGGTGGGCTCCGCCCGCACACCCGCCGACAGGGCTTCGGCGCCAGCGGTCCGGGCTTCACCGGCTCCAGCCCCGGCGGTCCGGGCATTGGAGTCCCCGGCCTCCACACCACTGCCGACCCCCGCACGCCCGCTCGCACCGGCACCCGTACCGACGTCCGCGCCTGCACCCCCGTCCACGCCCGGTCCAGCACCCGCGCCCGGTCCAGCACCCGCGTCCGCGCCTGCACTTGCGTCCCCGCCCGGAGCAGCACCCGCACCAGCACCCGCGCCCGCTTGGACGTCCGTCCCGCCGTCACCCGGCGACATCGAAACCCTCCCCCGTCAGCGCCACGAACGCGTCCTCCAGCGAAGCGCGCTCGACCCCGAACCCCCGTACCCGTACGCCGCCCTGCACCAGCGCCGTGTTCAGATCCGCCAGCTCGACGTCCGGCCCCGGCGGCTCCCCCGTGACCCGGTCGTCGCCCGTCACGCTCACCTCCGTCACGCCCAGTTCCTTGAGCAGCCGGGCCGCGTCTCCGGTGTCGGGGGTGACGACGGTCAGGCGTCCCCTGGTCCCGGCCGCCAGTTCCGCCACCGGGCCCTGGGTGAGCAGCCGTCCCCGCGCCATCACGGCCGCGTGTGTGCAGACCTGCTCGATCTCGTCGAGAAGGTGAGAGGAGAGGAAGACGGTGGTGCCGTCGGCGGCCAGCTCCCGGACGAGCGAACGGATCTCGCGCATCCCCTGGGGGTCGAGACCGTTCGTGGGCTCGTCGAGCACCAGGAGCCGGCGCGACTGGAGCAGGGCGGCGGCCAGCCCGAGGCGCTGCTTCATCCCCAGCGAGTACGCCTTCGCCTTCTTGGCCCCGGCCGCGGTCAGCCCCACCCGGTCGAGCGCGGCGGCGACACGGGCCTTGCGGGTACGGGGATCGGCGGTGGGGTCGGCGGAGTCGTAGCGCAGCAGATTGTCCCGGCCGCTCAGGAACCCGTACAGCGCGGGCCCTTCGATCAACGCCCCCACGTGCGGCAGTACGGACCGCACGGCACGCGGCATGGCCCCGCCCAGGACGGTCGCGGTGCCCGCCGTCGGTTCGATGAGGCCCATCAGCATCCGGATGGTGGTGGTCTTGCCCGAGCCGTTGGGGCCGAGGAAGCCGAAGACACTGCCCTCGGGCACGGTCAGATCGAGCCCGTCGACGGCCGTCTGGCCACCTCGGTAACGCTTGGTGAGCCCCCGCGTCTCGATCACCGCTGCCATTCCGCTCCCGTCTCCGTACGGCCGGACTCCCGGCTACCGGACCTTCCCGCTACCCGGACGACCCGGCTCCCCGGTGCTGCTCGTTCAGCGCTCCGCCCCACCGTACGGCGTGCACGGCGGGGCGGGCGAAACCGGTCGTCGGCTGACTCGTCGACCGAGACGTCGACCGAACGGCTACTCGTCTGCTGCTCTCTACCTCTTGCTCCCTACCCGACTACTGCCTATCCGAACTGCTGCCTACCGAACTGCTGCCTACCGAACCGCTGCCTGCGTGGCTGCTCGTCTCGCGGCCGTTGCCGGTGGGCCACTCCCCGCCCGCCGACAATCGCCCGCCCCCCCTACTTGTCCGCTGCTACTTGTCGGCGTTCGCGGCCTTCACGAGCGCGTCCTTGGTCACGGCACCCACGTACACCTTGCCGTCGTCCGTCATCAGAGCGTTGACCAGACGGGTCTTGAAGATCGTGCCCGAGCCGAACGAGCCGCTGACCTCGTCGCCCAGCGAGTTGAGGAAGCCCTCGGCCGCGGGCGGCAGCTCGCCGTCCTTCGGCTGGCTGAAGCCCTCGCCCGCGGGGCTGCTGGATGTGGCGATGGACGTCCAGCCCTCACCGATGACGTTCAGGCCCCCGAACCCGGCGAGGTCGGCCGGGCCCCCGAAGTCGTGCCCGCCCTCGCGCGCTTCCTTCTCCAAGTCCTCCGCCTTGGTCACCTTCGCGCCCTTCGGCGGGCTGAAGTCGAAGGTGGACGCGGCCGGCTGGGAGAAGTCGACCTTGGTGAAGCCGACGTCGATCGCCGCCTTGCCTCCGCTGCTCGGGATGAGCGTGAACTTCAGCGGCGTACCGGTCTTGGAGTCCACCGCGACCTTGATCGAACCGATCGTCGAGCCGCTCTGCTTGGGCTTGATGACCAGCTGGTACGCCGAACGCCCGGCCACCTGCGCCGTGCCGTCGACGGTCACCGACGTGGTGCTGTCGGCCGCCTTGAGCGCCTCTTCGGCGAACTCCTTGGGCGTGGTCGGCAGATCCCCCGGCGACTTCTTCCGGGCGTCGTCGTTCTTCTTGCCGTCCTGCTTTCCGTCCTTGCCGCCGCTCTTCTCCCCTGCGGGCTCCTTGGCGTGGAAGACCTCGTTCGTCGCGCTGTCGTACGCCCAGACTTCGTCGCCGTTGCGGATCAGGCTGTACTCGGCGGCCTTCTCCTGGATCGACACCTTCTGCTTGTCGGGGCCGTCGACCGCGACGCGCAGAGTGTGCGAACCGATCGCCAGCTCCATCAGCTTCCCGTCGGGAGACGCCGACGAGCCACCGCCCTCGCCGGGGGCCTTCTCACCGGCGCCCGGTGCGAAGGAGTCCGCGAGCCCCCCGAAGTCCGGGATCCCCAGATCCGTGCTGATCTTGACCGTGCCGGAGAACTGCTCCGTCTCCGACGCGGCCATCTTCTCGATCAGCTCCTGCGCGCTGATCTTCGGAAGATCCGGGTCACCGGACGCGGCGAGCGCCGGGACGAGCCCGATGGTCGCCGCCGCCACCCCGGCCACCGCGACCGGGACGACATAACGGGCGGCCTTGCGGCGCCGCGCTGAGAGGTCCCCGGCCTCATCGGTGGTCTGTGCCCTGTCTTTCGGTGCCATGGTGTGCCCTACCTCCGTGGTCAGTCGGGAGTGGTGGTACCCATCTGACCAAATCGGCCGCACCAGGGCGTCAGTCCTCGGGTGCAACTTGCCCTACTGCTCTGGGATGACAGAACTCCCAGCCATCCCCCCTTCCCGTAGGGGGTGTTGTCAGGGGACTACTCCGCGTACTCGGCGATGACCCGGTCGATGGCGTGCACAAGGAACGCGAGGGCCGACTCCGCCCGCCGGTCGAGCCATTCGCGGGAGGCCGGACCCGGTTCGCCGTACCGCCGCCGCCGGATGTCCTCCACGACCTCCTCCGGCGCGTCGAGGGCGGTGACGAGTACATCGAGGGCTTCCCGCTTGCTGATCAGCCGCCCCTCCCGCAAAGTCACCAGCGCCCGCGCCAGGGTGAGGAAGCCGAAGTCCACCCAGGTGTCGTGGAGCAGCAGTTCCCGGCGGGACAGCGTGGGCCGCCAGTACTCCGTGAGCTCTTCGACGATGTGGCGCTTGAGCTGCGCGTCGGTCACCGGAGGCAGCAGACCGGCCACCGGGCGGCCGTGCAGAACACGGCCGAATTCATGGAGTTCGCGTCTGGTCACGGGAGAGACCGGGCGGCGGAAGAGTTCCTGATGGGCCCAGGTCACGTGCTCACGGGGAACATCGGCCAGCTCCGCCGCCGGAACGTAGCCGCAGTGCAGCTTCGCCGCGATCGGCCCGTCCTTCAGGAGGTTCTCGTGCAGTTCGGCGAGCCGCCGTTCCTCGGCCTCGGTGCACGGTCGCTCGACGACGGCGATCAGATCGAGATCGCTGCGGCCGGGACGGTAGTCCTCCCCGGCGGCGATCGACCCGTGGACCCAGATCGAGACGAGGGGCAGAACCGGCCCGACCTCGCTGACGAAACGTTCAAGAAGCCTTTCGGTGACCGCGTCTGTCATGGTGCCAGTCTGCGTCCATGGTGCCGGTCCGCGTCAGCGGCCCGCGCCGGTGTCATGGCGGTCCCAGAGCCGTGCCCGACCCGCAGCACCGACCGCCGTACCCGCCCGCACCGCCCGTACCGCCGTCGTCACAGCCGCGCCTCACAGCCGTACCTCACCAGGCGTATCGCCGTACGCCACAGTCGTACGTCCAAGTCGTACGTCCAAGTCGTAAGCCACCGCCGCACCGACCGCCGCACCGACCGTCGTACATCAGCCCGCGCGGTGCACCACCGCGTCGCACAACTCCTCCAGGGCCGCCTTGGCGAAGCACTCCGGCAGCGGGGCGAGCATGGCGCGCGCCTCCTCCGCGTACCGGACGGTGTCCCGGCGCGCCTGTTCCAGAGCCGGGTGGGCACGCAGCCGCCGCAGGACCTCGGCGTGCCGGGCGTCGTCGGCCAGGTCGCCGTCGAGGAGCCCGACGAGTTCGCGGTCCTCGGGTTGACCGTGCGCCTCGGCGTGAGCGCGCAGATGCAGCACCGGCAGCGTCGGGATGCCCTCGCGCAGATCCGTGCCGGGCGTCTTGCCCGACTCATGCGAGTCGCTGGCGATGTCGAGTACGTCGTCGGCGAGCTGAAAGGCCACGCCGAGCCGTTCGCCGTACTGGGTAAGGATGTCCACGACGCCCTCGTCCGCGCCCGACATCATCGCGCCGAACCGGCCGGCGACCGCGATCAGCGAGCCCGTCTTGCCGCCGATGACATCGAGGTAGTGCTCCACCGGGTCGCGCCCGTCGCGCGGGCCCGCGGTCTCCAGGATCTGGCCGGTGACCAGCCGCTCGAACGCCTCGGCCTGAATCCGGACGGCCTCCGGGCCCAGATCGGCCAGTATGTGGGAGGCACGGGCGAAGAGGAAGTCGCCGGTCAGCACGGCCACGGAGTTGCCCCAGCGTGTGTTGGCGCTGTCCACCCCGCGCCGTACGGCCGCCTCGTCCATCACATCGTCGTGGTAGAGCGTCGCCAGATGGGTGAGTTCGACGACCACGGCGGAGGGCACCACGCCCGGCGCGTACGGATCGCCGAACTGGGCCGCCAGCATCACCAGCAGTGGCCGGAAACGCTTGCCTCCGGCGCGTACGAGATGCTGCGCGGCCTCCGTGATGAAGGGCACCTCGCTCTTGGTGGCCTCAAGGAGACCCGCCTCGACAGCCGACAGTCCGTTCTGGACATCGGCCTCAAGAGCCTGGTCCCGCACGCTCAGCCCGAACGGCCCGACGACGGTCACGAGGTGGTCTCCTGTCTGCTGATGATCACACGGATTGTCGATGTGTCTCCGGATTCACTCAAGTCAGCGTATCCGGTCGCGTTTCGATCACCATGAGCGCCTTCCCGCCGCCGACGGTATGTTCGTGAACAGGACATACGCCCAGGGGTGAGCCCTTTCACCGGGATCGACGGCGGAATACGCGACGGAATTCGAAACGGAATCCGGAACCGTATCCGAAACGGAATCCTCACCGGCGGCCGGAACGGAACGGGGACGGTTCCGCGACCGGGACGGCGGCAGCTGAACGCCGGGCTCCGGGGCAGGGCGACCTCCGCACATCAAGGCCGAGCCATGCGCCATCGCAATCGCTTTCCGTATGAAACCAGCCACGAGGACATCCGGATACCCCTGCGCGACGGCACCCGCCTGTACGCACGGATCTGGCGTCCCCACACGGACGGCCCAATCCCCGCGCTGGTGGAGTACGCACCCGACCGGCTCAGCGATGTGACCGCGCCCCGCGACTGGCAGCGCCACCCCTGGTACGCGGGCCACGGCTACGCCTCCGTACGCGTGGATCTGCGCGGTCACGGCAACAGCGAGGGCCTGCCGGGCGGCGGCACCGCGCTCGCCGACGGGGTCGAGGTGATCGACTGGCTGGCCGCGCGGCCGTGGTGCGGGGGCCGGGTCGGCATGTTCGGCCTCGGCTGGGGCGCCACCTGCGCGTTGCGGCTCGCCGCCCTCGCGCCCGAGCCGTTGAAGGCGGTCGTCACGGTCGGCGCGACCGACGATCCGTACGACAACGACACCGCCTTTCCGGGCGGCTCGGTGTCCGCGGACGGCCTACAGGGCCGGTCGGCCGCGATTCTGTCGTCCCTCTGCCGACCGCCGGATCCCGTCTTCGCGGGCGACGGCTGGCGCGATCTGTGGCTCGCACGGCTGGAAGCAGTCGAACCGCCGCTCCACTCCTGGCTGGCCCATCAGCTCCGCGACGACCGTTGGAGGTACGACGGCCATGGGATGTACGGGGAGAGCCCGTCCCGCGTACGGGCCGCGGTACTGGCCGTGGGCGGCTGGCACGAGCCGTACCGCGACACCGTCCTCAGACTGCTGGAACGGCTCCCCGCGGACCGCGTACGGGGCCTGATCGGGCCGTGGGCCCACCAGTACCCGGACCACGGGCGTCCGGGCCCCGCGATCGGGTTCCTCCAGGAGACGCTCGGCTGGTGGGACCACCATCTCAAGGGCGCGGAGAACGGGGCGATGGACGAGCCTCTGCTACGGGTGTGGATCGACGGCGTGCCGACGGCCACGAGGAGCGGGGACGGCCACGATCCCGATCCGGCCACACCGCCGGGGCCCGGTCCCGACCCGGCCAGGCGGCCGGGGCCCGGCACGGACTCCCGGCGGCGGTTCGAGGAGGAGCCCGTCGGGCGCTGGGCCGCCGTGGCCGACTGGCCGTCGTCGGCCGTCGGCACCGCCTCGTACGCCCTCCAGGGCCCGCCCCTGATCATCGGCTCGCCCCCGCACACCGGGCTGGACGCGGGCCGAAGTCTGTCGGCCACCGGCCGCCCCGCCGACCTCCCGTCCGACCAGCGGGCCGAGGACGCGTACTCCGCCTGCTTCGACTTCGCCGTCCGAGGCGGCCCGATCGAGGTCCTGGGCCGTGCGCGAGTCACCCTGCGGCTGCGGCTGGACCTGCCGTGGGGCCAGGTCGTCGCCCGGCTCTGCGACATCGCGCCGGACGGCTCGTCCACGCTGGTCACCCGAGGCGTGCTGAACCTCGCCGCACGCCATGGCCGGGAACGCGCCGTCGCGTGGACTCCGGGCACGACGGAGGACGTGACCTTCGAGCTGACCGCCATCGGCCACGCGTTCCCGCCGGGCCATCGCATCCGGCTCGCCGTCTCCTCCGCGTACTGGCCGTGGATCTGGCCATGGATCCGGTCGCGGCCGGATCCGGAAGGTCTCGTCCTCACCCCGGAGGGCTCGCGCCTCGACCTCCCGGTGTTCCGGCCCACCGCCACCGAGTACGAGCCCGTCTTCCAGCCGCCGGAACAGGCCGAGCCCCTCGGCGTCAGCTCCCCGGCGACCCTCGCGACGCCCGGCGAGCGACACCCGGAGCGGCTGGTGGTCCGGGACGTCGGCGCGGGCGAATGGCGGCTCGAAACCGACCCCTGCCCCGGCGATTCCACCGGGACCGGCCACCTGAGCAACTACCCGGACGGGCTCGAACTCACCGAGAACGCGCGTGAACTCCGGACGATCCGGGAACCCGGCCCCCGGTCCGCCCGCGCGGACGCCGAGTGGACCGTCAGGCTCCACCGGCCGGAAGCGGGCTGGGACGTGACGGTCGAGACCCGCTCCTCGCTCACCTGCGACGGCACCGGTTTCCTCGCGGAGGACGAGGTGGTCTGCCGGGACGGAAGGGAGATCGTCTTCCATCGCACCTGGGAGAAGAGCTTCCCCCGACCGGCCGCCTGACCGGCTGGCCCGCAGACCGACTGACGGCCTGACCGACCGGCCCGCAGACCGGCCGACCGACTGACCGACCGACCGGAGGTACGACCGGCCGGAGGCGCGACCGAGAGGCTCACCATGGGACTGACTGAGGGACTGACAGAAGACCCGCCCTGCCCGGTGAACGCGCTCTGCCGGGCCCGTGCGGCACCCACGTAACGTGTCCCCACACACCGTGGAAAGCGAGGCAGGCACCGATGTCCGAGCAGAGCCCGCTCGATCTGGCCGAGAGTCACCCTTTCGGCCCGCACAACCTCCCGTACGGCGTCTTCACCACACCCGACGAGCCCGAGCGCCGTCGGCTCGGCGTCCGCCTCGGACGCCATGTGCTGGACGCGGGTGCGGCGGCCCACGCCCTCGGCTCACCCTTTGCCGCGCTGCTGGACCAGCCGAGCCTCAACCCGCTTCTCGCGGCCGGCCGCACCGCCTGGCGCGATGTGCGGCGCGCGCTCACCGCCTGGGTGACGGCGCCCGCCCACCGCGCCGCGATCGAGCCCCTGCTGCACCCGCTCGGCTCGGTCACCCTGCACCTTCCTTACGAGGTCGCCGACTACGTCGACTTCTACGCGAGCGAGAACCACGCCACCAACGTCGGCCGGATGTTCCGCCCGGACGGCGACCCGCTGACGCCCAACTGGAAGCATCTGCCGATCGGTTACCACGGGCGCTCGGGCACGGTCGTCGTCTCCGGCACGGATGTCGTACGCCCCAGCGGTCAGCGCAGGACTCCCGGCGACCCCGCGCCCGTCTTCGGCCCGTCCGTCAAGCTGGACATCGAGGCGGAGGTCGGCTTCCTCGTCGGCGCGCCGTCCCCGATGGGCCGCCCGGTGCCGCTCTCGGCCTTCCGCGAGCACGTCTTCGGCCTGTCCCTGCTCAACGACTGGTCCGCGCGTGACATCCAGGCGTGGGAGTACGTTCCCCTCGGGCCGTTCCTCGGCAAGTCCTTCGCCACCTCCGTATCGGCCTGGGTGACCCCGCTGGAGGCCATGGACGCGGCACGGACCGATCCGCCCGCGCGGGACGTCGAGCCGCTCCCCTATCTCGACGACAGCGCCGAGGACGAGAAGGGCGGCTTCGACATCCGTATCACCGTGGCGGTCAACAACCATGTCATCGCCGAGCCTCCCTTCGCCACGATGTACTGGACGGCCGCCCAGCAGCTGACCCATATGACGGTCAACGGCGCTTCCCTGCGGACGGGCGATCTGTACGGCTCCGGCACGGTCAGCGGCCCCGAGGTCCATCAGCGCGGCTCCCTGCTGGAGCTGACCTGGAACGGCCGCGACCCCCTCGAACTCCCCGAGGGCAAGCGGACGTTCCTGGAGGACGGCGATGTGGTGACCATGACCGCCTGGGCGCCGGGCCCCGACGGCGTACGCGTCGGCCTCGGCGAGGTCACCGGCCGGATCGTCCCCGCGGTCTGACGCCCTCGGCCCCACGCCCCTCGTCACCCACCCTCCGTCACCACCCCCCGTCACCAGCGCCCGTCACGCCACCGGATGACGCGGGCCGGGTGACGCGGACGGCCGGGACAGCCCGCCCGGAGCGACGCTCCTGATGGCAGCCCCCGCCCCGCGAGCCGATCCCCTGCCGGCGCTCACCGGCCCGGCAGGGGTCGCTGACGCCATGTCCGGATCTCGCTCCGGTTCCGAAGCCAGAGCCGGAGCCAGGGCCGGAGCCAGAGCCAGGGCCGTCCCCTGCGGCGCTCACGGCACTCGCGCCACAGCCTCCGGATCACCCAACTCCGTACCGGCGAGCGCCCGGCGCACACCCCGTGCGACTCCGTGCGGTGTCAGCGCGAGCAGGCCCGTCCCGCGCACGGGGGTGTCGGCGGCGAGGTCCAGCGGGCTGACGCCGAACGCCTCGGCGATCTCAGGGGCCAGGTCGTTCGCGGCCCACGCCCATTCCTCCTCGGCTTCCTCGCTCTCCGTCTCCGCGTCCCAGTCGGGCGTCAGCCCCAGTTCCATCCGCCGGGCCCGCTCCAGCACGAGGGGCGCGCCCAGGGTCAGTTCCTCGTCCTCGTCCTCGCCGGTCTCGCTGTACCGCCGCAGCACGACGCCGTTCTCCGCCAGGAGCCACGCCGAGCCGTCCCCCTGCGCGCCGTAGTAGTACGCCTGCGCCTTGCCGTAGCGGGTGCTGAGCGCCGTACACAACCCGAGGACGTCCTCCGCGCGTTCACCGTCGGAGGGGTCGCACCACGCGCCGACCACCAGGGTCCAGCCGTCCAGTTCGGGCGAGACGAAGACGCGCGAGTACTCGTCGGGTTCCCCGTCGGCGGCGGGCGCGTCGTCCGGGTCGCCGTGCCCGTCGGCGTCGATCACTTCGCGCGCGACGGCGAACGTCACGGGCGTGGGCGCGGTCAGCCCCAGCGCATGCATCACCCCCGCCTGGTCCCCGGTGGGAACCGCCATCCAGTAGTTCCAGCACGTCGTCAGTGACGTCGGCAGGTCCTCTTCGAATGTCTGCACGAGCCCACACTGACAGACGGGCCCCCGCACCCGACACCCCGTCCGCCCCCGCAACCGTCTGAACACCCGCCCCACAGAGCGCAGCCCGCCTGACGGCGGCCCCGGTCGGCAACCCGCGAACCCTCAGCCGTCCCGGTACGCGACGAGCCCGGCTTCCCCCAAGGAAGCCGGGCTCTCACGTGGTACGACCGCCCACAGGGCTACCGCACGAACACTCCCGCCTGGCTCGCCAGGTCCAGGAAGTACTGCGGGGCGACGCCCAGGACCAGCGTCACCGCCACTCCGACGCCGATCGCCGTCATCGTCATGGCGGAGGGGACGGCGACCGTCGGGCCGTCCGCCTTCGGCTCGCTGAAGAACATCAGGACGATCACCCGGATGTAGAAGAACGCGGCGATCGCGGACGAGATCACACCGACCACGACCAGCGCCCCCGCGCCACCCTCCGCCGCCGCCTTGAAGACGGCGAACTTGCCGGAGAAGCCCGAGGTGAGCGGGATCCCGGCGAAGGCGAGCAGGAAGATCGCGAAGACCGCCGCCACCAGGGGCGAACGCCGTCCGAGCCCCGCCCACTTGGAGAGATGGGTCGCCTCGCCGCCCGCGTCGCGGACCAGGGTGACGATCGCGAACGCGCCGATCGTCACGAAGGAGTACGCGCCCAGGTAGAAGAGGACGGAGGAGATGCCGTCGGGCGTCACCGCGATGACACCAGCCAGGATGAAGCCCGCGTGCGCGATCGAGGAGTACGCCAGGAGCCGCTTGATGTCGGTCTGGGTGATCGCGACGATCGCGCCCGCCAGCATCGTGACGATGGCGACGCCCCACATGACGGGCCGCCAGTCCCAGCTCAGCCCCGGCAGCACCACGTACAGCAGCCGCAGCAGCGCGCCGAACGCGGCCACCTTGGTCGCCGCCGCCATGAAGCCGGTGACGGGGGTGGGCGCGCCCTGGTAGACGTCCGGGGTCCACATGTGGAACGGGACCGCGCCGACCTTGAAGAGCAGGCCCATCAGGATCAGCGCCGAGCCGATGAGGAGCAGCGCGTCGTTGCCCATCGTGTCGGCGAGCGCCGGGTCGATGGTGCGGACGGTGCCGTCGACGACGTCGGCGATCCTGGCGTACGAGACCGAGCCCGCGTACCCGTACATCAGGGCGACCCCGAAGAGCAGGAACGCCGAGGAGAACGCGCCCAGCAGGAAGTACTTCACCGCGGCCTCCTGCGACATCAGCCGCTTGCGGCGGGCGAGGGCGCAGAGGAGGTAGAGCGGGAGGGAGAAGACCTCCAGGGCGATGAAGAGCGTCAGGAGGTCGTTGGCCGCGGGGAAGACCAGCATGCCCGCGATCGCGAAGAGCGCCAGCGGGTACACCTCGGTGGTGGTGAACCCGGCCTTGACGGCGGCCTTCTCGCTGTCGCTTCCGGGTACGGAGGCGGCCTGCGCGGCGAAGGAGTCGACGCGGTTGCCGTGGGCCTCCGGGTCGAGCTTGCGCTCGGCGAAGGTGAAGACGGCGACCAGGGAGGCCAGCAGAATCGTGCCTTGGAGGAAGAGCGTGGGACCGTCGACGGCGATGGCGCCCATCGCCGCGATGTTCACCTTCGATGTGCCGTATCCGGCCTCGGCGAGCCCGATGACCGCGGCGAACGCGGCGATGAGGGCGAGCGTCGCCAGGAACACCTGCGCGTGGTAGCGGACCCTGCGCGGTAGGAACGCCTCCAGCAGCAGTCCGACGATCGCCGCACCGATGACGATCAGGACGGGTGCGAGCTGGGCGTACTCGATTTCGGGGGCCTTGATCTGGGAGATCGGGTTGGCCGCCGCCGTCGTCCACAGGCTGTGGACAGCTGTAGCGCTCACTTGGCCGCCTCCACCTCGGGCCGGGGGTCCTTCTTCTGTACGTCGGACAGCGTGTGCTCCACCGCCGGGTTGACGATCTCCGTCAGCGGCTTCGGGAAGACGCCGAGGAAGATCAGCAGCGCGATCAGCGGAGCGATCACCGCCAGTTCACGCGCCTTCAGGTCGGGCATGCCCCGCACCTCGGCCTTGACGGGTCCCGTCATCGTCCGCTGGTAGAGGACGAGGGTGTAGAGCGCGGCCAGCACGATGCCGGAGGTCGCGATGATGCCGGCGACCGGGTAGCGCGAGAACGTGCCCACCAGGACCAGGAATTCGCTGACGAACGGAGCAAGGCCCGGCAGCGACAGCGTCGCCAGACCGCCGATCAGGAAGGTGCCGGCGAGAACCGGGGCGACCTTCTGCACCCCGCCGTAGTCCGCGATGAGCCGCGAGCCGCGCCGGGAGATCAGGAATCCGGCCACCAGCATCAGTGCGGCGGTCGAGATCCCGTGGTTGACCATGTAGAGCGTCGCGCCCGACTGGCCCTGGGAGGTCATGGCGAAGATGCCCAGGATGATGAAGCCGAAGTGCGAGATCGAGGCGTAGGCGACCAGCCGCTTGATGTCGCGTTGGCCGACGGCCAGCAGCGCCCCGTAGACGATGCTGATCAGCGCCAGCACCACGATCACCGGGGTGGCCCACTTGGACGCCTCCGGGAAGAGCTGGAGGCAGAAGCGCAGCATCGCGAAGGTGCCGACCTTGTCGACGACCGCGGTGATCAGGACGGCGACCGGTGCGGTGGCCTCTCCCATCGCGTTCGGCAGCCAGGTGTGGAGCGGCCAGAGCGGCGCCTTGATCGCGAAGGCGAAGAAGAAGCCGAGGAAGAGCAGCCGTTCGGTGTTGGTCGCCATGTCGAGCTGGCCGCTCGCGCGGGCGTCGGCGATCTCGGAGAGCGAGAAGCTGCCCGCGACGACATACAGCCCGATGACGGCGGCCAGCATGATCAGTCCGCCGACGAGGTTGTAGAGCAGGAACTTGACGGCCGCGTACGACCGCTGGGCCGCCGCGTTCTCGTCGGTGCCCGCGTGGGCCCGGTCCCCGAAGCCGCCGATGAGGAAGTACATCGGGATGAGCATGGCTTCGAAGAGGATGTAGAAGAGGAAGACGTCGGTGGCCTCGAAGGAGAGGATCACCATCGCCTCGACCATCAGGATCAGGGCGAAGAAGCCCTGCGTCGGCCGCCACCGGCCCGTGGCGACGCTGCCCTCGGACGCGGCCCCGTTCTTCTCCTGCGGATCGGCGTCGTTCCAGCCGGCCGCGATGATGAACGGGATCAGCAGGGCCGTCAGCGCGATCAGCGCGACGCCGATGCCGTCGACGCCGAGTTCGTACCGGACGCCGAACTCCTTGATCCAGGAGTGGGACTCGGTGAGCTGGTAGCGGTCGCCGCCCGGCTCGAACCGTACGAGCACGATGACGGCGAGCGCCAGGGTGACGAGCGAGAACAGCAGTGCCAGCCATTTCGCTGCCGTCCTGCGCGCGGCGGGCACGGCGGCGGTGACGATCGCACCGACCGCCGGGACCACCGCCGTCGCCGTGAGGAGCGGGAAGGACATCGCGGTTACACCGTCCTCATCAGCAGGGTCGCGGCGATCAGCACAGCCGTACCTCCGAACATCGAGACGGCGTACGAGCGGACGTAGCCGTTCTGCAGTTTGCGCATGCGGCCCGAGAGGCCGCCGACGGTGGCGGCCGTGCCGTTGACCACGCCGTCGACCAGGGTGTGGTCGACATAGACCAGCGAGCGGGTGAGGTGCTCGCCGCCGCGGACCAGGACCACATGGTTGAAGTCGTCCTGGAGGAGGTCGCGGCGGGCGGCCCGGGTGAGCAGCGAGCCGCGCGGCGCGGTGACCGGGACCGGCTTGCGTCCGTACATCACCCAGGCGACGGCGACGCCGATCACCAGGACGACGACGGTCGCGGCGGTGACGGTCATGGCGCTGACCGGCGGGTGGCCGTGGTCGTATCCGGTGACGGGCTCCAGCCAGTTGAGGAATCGGTCGCCGATGCCGAAGAAGCCGCCGGCGAAGACCGAGCCGAACGCCAGGATGATCATCGGGATCGTCATGGACTTCGGGGACTCGTGCGGGTGCGGGGCATGTCCTTCGGCATCCGGCTGCCAGCGCTTCTCGCCGAAGAAGGTCAGCAGCATCACGCGGGTCATGTAGAACGCGGTGATCGCCGCGCCCAGCAGGGTGACCCCGCCGAGGATCCAGCCCTGGGTCCCGCCCTTGGCGAAGGCGGCCTCGATGATCAGGTCCTTGGAGAAGAAGCCGGAGAGACCCGGGAAGCCGATGATCGCGAGATAGCCGAGCCCGAAGGTGACGAAGGTGATCGGCATGTACTTCCGCAGGCCGCCGTACTTGCGCATGTCGACCTCGTCGTTCATGCCGTGCATGACGGAACCGGCGCCGAGGAACAGCCCGGCCTTGAAGAAGCCGTGCGTCACCAGGTGCATGATCGCGAAGACGTAGCCGATCGGGCCGAGCCCGGCCGCCAGGATCATGTAGCCGATCTGCGACATCGTCGAACCGGCGAGCGCCTTCTTGATGTCGTCCTTGGCGCAACCGACGATCGCACCGAACATGAGCGTGACCGCTCCGACGATCACGACCACGAGCTGCGCGTCCGGAGCGGCGTTGAAGATCGCGCCGGAGCGGACGATCAGATAGACGCCGGCGGTCACCATCGTCGCCGCGTGGATCAGGGCCGAGACCGGGGTCGGGCCCTCCATCGCGTCCCCGAGCCAGGACTGCAGCGGCACCTGCGCCGACTTGCCGCAGGCGGCGAGGAGCAGCATCAGGCCGATGGCGGTCAGCGTGCCCTCGCCGGTCTCGCCGACGGAGCCGAGGACCGGGCCGAAGGCGAAGGTGCCGAAGGTGGTGAACATCAGCATGATCGCGATGGAGAGGCCGATGTCGCCGACGCGGTTGACGAGAAACGCCTTCTTCGCCGCGGTCGCGGCGCTGGGCTTGTGCTGCCAGAATCCGATGAGGAGGTACGAGGCGAGGCCGACGCCCTCCCAGCCGAAGTACAGCAGCAGATAGTTGTCGGCGATGACCAGCAGGAGCATCGCCGCGAGGAACAGGTTCAGATAGCCGAAGAAGCGGCGGCGCCGCTCGTCGTGCTCCATGTACCCGATGGAGTAGATGTGGATCAGGGTGCCCACACCGGTGATGAGCAGGACGAACGTCATGGACAGCTGGTCGAGCTGGAAGGCGACGTCCGCCTGGAAGCCCTCGACGGGGATCCAGCTGAACAGCTTCTGGTGCAGCATGCGGTCGTCCGCGGGCTTGCCGAGCATGTCCACGAACAGCACCGCGCCGATGACGAACGACGCGGCGGACAGCGCCGTGCCGAGCAGATGGCCGGTGCGGTCGAGCCGCCGTCCGCCGCACAGCAGCAGCGCCGCTCCGAGCAGGGGGGCGCCCACGAGCAGCGCAATGATGTTTTCCACGGTCAGCCCCTCACAGCTTCATCAGGCTGGCGTCGTCGACCGAGGCCGAGTGGCGGGAACGGAACAGTGACACGATGATCGCGAGCCCGACCACGACCTCCGCGGCGGCGACGACCATCGTGAAGAACGCGATGATCTGGCCGTCGAGATTGCCGTGCATGCGGGAGAAGGTGACGAACGCGAGATTGCAGGCGTTGAGCATCAGCTCGATGCACATGAAGACGACGATGGTGTTGCGCCTGATCAGGACTCCGGCCGCGCCGATGGTGAACAACAGCGCGGCGAGGTAGAGGTAGTTGACCGGATTCACCGTGTGGCCTCCTCTTCGTCCCGGTCCCGTCCGTTGCCGTTGCCGTTGCCGTTGCCGTTGCTGTTGCCGTCACGGTCGCCGCGGTTGCCCGGCTCCGTGTCGCGGCCGCGTCCGAGGCGCTCCTCGGAGCGCTGCTCCAGCGCCTTGAGGTCCTCGATGGCCTCGGCCGACACATCGCGGATCTGGCCGCGGTCCCGCAGTGTCTTGCTGACGGTCAGTTCGGAGGGGGTGCCGTCGGGAAGCAGTCCGGCGATGTCCACCGCGTTGTGCCGGGCGTAGACGCCGGGGGCGGGGAGCGGCGGCAGGTGCTTGCCTTCCCGTACGCGGTCCTCGGCCAGCTCCCGCTGGGTCTTGGCGCGCTCGGTGCGCTCACGGTGGGTGAGCACCATCGCGCCGACGGCCGCGGTGATCAGCAGCGCGCCGGCGATTTCGAAGGCGAACACGTACTTGGTGAAGATGAGGGCGGCGAGGCCCTCCACATTGCCGCCGTAGGCGCTGTTGGCGGCGCCGAGCCCGTTGAAGTTCTTCAGAGAGGCGTTGCCGATTCCGGCGATCAGCAGGACGCCGAAGCCGAGTCCGCAGAGCGCGGCGAGCCAGCGCTGGCCCTTCAGCGTCTCCTTGAGCGAGTCGGCGGCGGTGACGCCGACCAGCATGACGACGAAGAGGAACAGCATCATGATCGCGCCGGTGTAGACGACGATCTGGACGATGCCGAGGAAGTACGCGCCGTTGGCGAGGTAGAAGACCGCCAGGACGATCATGGTCCCGGCGAGGCAGAGCGCGCTGTGGACGGCTCTCCTCATCAGGATCGTGCCGAGCGCGCCCAGCAAGGCGACCGTGCCGAGGATCCAGAACTGGAACGCCTCGCCGGTGGACGTGGTGGAGGCCGCGAGGGCGGGCAGGCCGGTCATGCGTCCGCCTCCTCGTCCTTCTCCTCCTTGGAGGTGGCGGCCTGCTGGACCGTGCCGGGCGCGGCCTCGGTGACCAGGCCCCGGTAGTAGTCCGACTCGTCCATGCCGGGGTAGATCGCGTGCGGCGAGTCGACCATGCCCTCTTCGAGGCCGGCGAGCAGCTGCTCCTTGGTGTAGATGAGGTTCTCGCGGGAGCTGTCGGCCAGTTCGAAGTCGTTGGTCATCGTGAGCGCGCGGGTGGGGCACGCCTCGATGCACAGTCCGCAGAGAATGCAGCGGGCGTAGTTGATCTGGTAGACCCGCCCGTACCGCTCGCCCGGGGAGTACCGCTCCTCCTCGGTGTTGTCCGCGCCCTCCACGTAGATCGCGTCGGCGGGGCAGGCCCAGGCGCACAGCTCGCAGCCGACGCATTTCTCCAGGCCGTCCGGATGGCGGTTCAGCTGGTGCCGGCCGTGGAAGCGCGGCGCTGTGACCTTCTGCTGTTCCGGATACTGCTCGGTCAGCCGCTTCTTGAACATGGCCTTGAAGGTCACGCCGAAGCCGGCGACCGGATTCTGGAACTTGCCTTCTGTTTTCTCGGACTCAGACACCGTCAGCCTCCTTTCCGTCACGAGGATGTCCGTCAGCCGGATCGTCACTCACAGTATTGGCTCCGCCACTGACAATGAGTTCGCGCTCACGGCGCGGACGCCTGCGCGGCACGGGCGGCAGAGTCTGTCCGGGCAGCGGCGGCACGGGGTATCCGCCCGCCATCGGGTCGAACTCCGGCCCCTTGGGGGGCCTGGCCGCCGCCTCCTTGCCGTCCTTTCTGCCGCGGAACATGTCGGCCACGAAGGAGAGCAGCAGTACGGCGATGATCGCGCCGCCCACGTAGAGCAGGATGTCCTGGAAGTCGTAGTTCTCGTTCCGCATCGCCCGTACGGTCGCGACCAGCATCAGCCAGACCACCGAGACCGGGATGAGGACCTTCCAGCCGAGCTTCATCAGCTGGTCGTAGCGGACACGGGGCAGCGTGCCGCGCAGCCAGATGAAGAAGAACAGCAGCAGCTGGACCTTGATGACGAACCAGAGCATCGGCCACCAGCCGTGGTTCGCGCCCTCCCAGAAGGTGGAGATCGGGTAGGGGGCCCGCCAGCCGCCCAGGAAGAGGGTCACGGAGACGGCGGAGACGGTGACCATGTTGACGTACTCCGCCAGCATGAACATCGCGAACTTGATCGAGCTGTACTCGGTGTTGAAACCGCCGACGAGGTCGCCCTCGGACTCCGGCATGTCGAACGGCGCCCGGTTGGTCTCCCCGACCATGGTGACGACGTAGATGATGAAGGAGACCGGCAGCAGGATGATGAACCAGCGGTCCGCCTGCGCCTCCACGATCGCCGAGGTCGACATCGACCCGGAGTAGAGGAAGACGGAGGCGAAGGCCGCGCCCATCGCGATCTCGTACGAGATCATCTGCGCGCAGGAGCGGAGTCCGCCGAGCAGCGGGTAGGTCGAGCCGGAGGACCAGCCCGCGAGCACGATGCCGTAGATGCCGACCGAGGCGATCGCGAGGACGTACAGCATCGCGATCGGCAGGTCGGTGAGCTGCATCGTGGTGCGCTGGCCGAAGATCGAGACCTCGTTGCCCGACGGGCCGAAGGGGATGACCGCGATGGCCATGAAGGCGGGGATCGCCGCGATGATGGGCGCGAGGACGTAGACGACCTTGTCCGCGCGCTTGACGATCACGTCTTCCTTCAGCATCAGCTTGATGCCGTCGGCGAGTGACTGGAGCATGCCCCAGGGGCCGTGCCGGTTGGGGCCGATGCGCAGCTGCATCCAGGCGACGACCTTGCGCTCCCACACGATGGAGAACAGCACGGTGATCATCAGGAAGGCGAAGCAGAACACGGCCTTGATGAGGATGAGCCACCAGGGGTCGCGCCCGAACATCGACAGGTCCTCGGCCGCGAGAACCCGGACGGTCTGGGCCTCCGCCGTTTGAGCCAGGGCGATCATGAGCGCACCTCCGGCGCTTCCGTTGCGGCCTCGGGGGAGGCCGGGCCGATGCGGACCAGCCGACCGGGAAGCGCTCCGGTGTCCGAAGTGACGCCGCCGCCGGTGGAGTTCATCGGCAGCCACACCACCCGGTCGGGCATCTCCGTCACCTGGAGCGGCAGCCGTACCGTGCCCGCGGGGCCGGTGACGGCGAGTTCGTCGCCGTCCTTGACGCCGGTCTCGGCCGCCGTGGCCGCCGACAGCCGGGCGACGGCCGCGTGGCGGGTGCCCGCCAGCGCCGTGTCGCCCTGCTGGAGCAGGCCCTGGTCGAGCAGGAGCCGGTGTCCGGCGAGGACCGCCTCGCCCTGGCCCGCGCGGGGCTGCGGCCGGGCGGACTCCGCCGGTCCGCTCGCCCGCGGCCCGGACCAGACTCCGAGCCGGTCCAGTTCACCGCGTACGGAAGCGAGGTCCGGCAGCCCGAAGGCGACGTCCATCTCGTCCGCGATCATGTGCAGGACACGGGCGTCCGTCGGGGCGAGCCGGCGCGTCATCTGCTCGGGCTTGAGCGCGGAGTCGAACAGCCTCGCCCTGCCCTCCCAGTTGAGGAAGGTGCCGGGCTTCTCGGCGACGGCGGCGACCGGGAAGACGACGTCCGCCCGGTCGGTGACCTCGCTGGGCCGCAGTTCCAGGGAGACCAGGAAGCCGACCGCGTCGAGCGCCTCACGCGCGCGTTGCGGGTCGGGCAGGTCCGCGACCTCGACTCCGGCGACGAGCAGCGCGCCCAGTTCGCCGGTGGCCGCGGCCTCGACGATCTGGCCGGTGTCGCGGCCGTAGCGGTGCGGAAGTTCCCGTACGCGCCACGCCTCGGCGGTCTCCTCGCGGGCCAGCGGATCGGTGGCCGGACGGCCGCCGGGCAGCAGCGAGGGGATCGCGCCCGCCTCGACCGCGCCGCGCTCACCGGCCCGGCGCGGAATCCACACCAGGCGTGCGCCGGTCGCGGTCGCGGTCCGCGCGGCGGCGGTCAGCCCGCCGGGTACGGCCGCGAGCCGCTCGCCGACGATGATCACCGCGCCTTCGGTGCGCAGGGCCTCGGCGGCCTTCGCGCCGTCGCCGTCGAGTCCGACGTTGCCGCTGATCGCGTCCAGCCACTCGGTCTCGGTGCCGGGCGCGGCGGGCAGCAGTGTGCCGCCCGCCTTCGTCAGTCCGCGGGTGGCGTGCGTGGCGAGCGCGTAGGTGCGCTGGCCGCGCTTGAGGTTGGCCTTGCGCAGCCGCAGGAAGACGCCGGGGGCCTCCTCCTCGGACTCGAAGCCGACGAGCAGGACGGCCGGTGCCTTCTCCAGTACGGAGTAGGTGACTCCGCTCCCGTCGAGGTCCCGGCCCCGGCCCGCGACACGGGCCGCCAGGAAGTCGGCCTCCTCGGAGGAGTGGACCCGCGCGCGGAAGTCGACGTCGTTGGTGTCGAGGGCGACCCGCGCGAACTTGGCGTACGCGTAACTGTCCTCGACGGTGAGCCTGCCTCCGGCCAGGACGCCGGTCCGGCCGCGGGCCGCGCTCAGCCCCTCGGCAGCCGCGGCCAGCGCCTCGGGCCAGCTCGCGGGCTGGAGAACGCCTTCCGCGTCCCGGATCAGCGGGGTGGTCAGCCGGTCCGGACGCTGCGCGTACCGGAAGCCGAACCGTCCCTTGTCGCAGATCCACTCCTCGTTGACCTGGGGGTCGTCCTGGGCCAGGCGCCGCATGACCTTGCCGCGGCGGTGGTCGGTACGGGTCGCACAGCCGCCGGAGCAGTGCTCGCACACGCTCGGGGAGGAGACCAGGTCGAAGGGGCGGGACCGGAACCGGTACGCGGCCGAGGTGAGCGCGCCGACCGGGCAGATCTGGATGGTGTTCCCGGAGAAGTACGACTCGAAGGGGTCGCCCTCACCGGTGCCGACCTGCTGGAGCGCGCCCCGCTCCAGCAGTTCGATCATCGGGTCGCCGGCCACCTGGTTGGAGAACCGGGTGCAGCGGGCGCAGAGCACGCACCGCTCACGGTCGAGCAGCACCTGGGTGGAGATCGGCACCGGCTTCTCGAACGTGCGCTTCTTGCCGTCGAAGCGGGAGTCGGCGCCGCCGTGCGACATCGCCTGGTTCTGCAGCGGGCACTCGCCGCCCTTGTCGCAGACCGGGCAGTCCAGCGGATGGTTGATCAGCAGCAGCTCCATCACGCCCTTCTGCGCCTTCTCGGCGACGGGCGAGGTGAGCTGCGATTTGACGACCATGCCGTCGGTGCAGGTGATGGTGCAGGACGCCATCGGCTTGCGCTGGCCCTCGACCTCGACGATGCACTGGCGGCAGGCGCCGGCCGGATCGAGGAGCGGGTGGTCGCAGAACCGGGGGATCTCGATGCCGAGGAGTTCGGCGGCCCGGATGACGAGCGTGCCCTTGGGCACGCTGATCTCCACGCCGTCGATGGTCAGCGATACGAGGTCCTCGGGCGGAACAGCCGCCTCCCCGCCCCCGGAGGGAGCGCTGGTGGTCACTGTCATGCGTTCACCTCCGTGTGGTGGGAGCGGCGGTCGGCCCAGAGAGTCGACTTCGCGGGGTCGAAGGGGCAGCCGTTGCCGGTCATGTGCTGCTCGTACTCCTCACGGAAGTACTGGAGCGAGGAGAAGATCGGGGCCGCTGCGCCGTCGCCGAGCGCGCAGAACGACTTGCCGTTGATGTTGTCGGCGATGTCGTTGAGCTTGTCGAGGTCGGACATGACGCCCTTGCCGTCCTCGATGTCGCGCAGCAACTGCACCAGCCAGTACGTCCCTTCGCGGCAGGGCGTGCACTTGCCGCAGGACTCATGGGCGTAGAACTCGGTCCAGCGCGTGACGGCCCGCACGACGCAGGTGGTCTCGTCGAAGCACTGGAGCGCCTTGGTGCCGAGCATGGAACCGGCGGACGCGACTCCCTCATAGTCGAGGGGCACGTCGAGGTGCGCGTCGGTGAGCAGCGGGGTGGAGGAGCCGCCGGGCGTCCAGAACTTGAGCCGGTGGCCGGGCCGCATGCCGCCGCTCATGTCGAGCAGCTGGCGCAGGGTGATCCCGAGGGGGCCCTCGTACTGGCCGGGGTTGGCGACGTGGCCGCTGAGCGAGTAGAGCGTGAAGCCCGCGGACTTCTCGCTGCCCATCGACTTGAACCAGTCTTTCCCCCGATTGATGATCGCGGGAACCGAAGCGATGGACTCGACGTTGTTCACCACAGTGGGGCACGCGTACAGACCGGCGACCGCGGGGAAGGGGGGTCGCAGCCGGGGCTGGCCGCGGCGGCCCTCCAGTGAGTCCAGCAGCGCGGTCTCCTCACCGCAGATGTACGCGCCCGCACCCGCGTGCACCGTGATGTCGAGGTCGAGTCCGCTGCCGAGGATGTTCTTGCCGAGGTACCCCGCCGCGTACGCCTCCCGCACCGCCTCGTGCAGGCGGCGCAGTACGGGGACCACCTCACCGCGGAGATAGATGAAGGCGTGATTCGACCGGATCGCGTAGCAGGCGATGATCATCCCCTCGATGAGGGAATGCGGGTTCGCGAACATGAGCGGGATGTCCTTGCAGGTTCCCGGCTCTGATTCGTCGGCGTTGACAACTAGATAGTGAGGCTTGCCGTCGCCCTGCGGGATGAACTGCCACTTCATGCCGGTGGGGAAGCCCGCGCCGCCGCGGCCGCGCAGGCCGGAGTCCTTGACGTAGGCGATGACGTCGTCCGGTGACATGGCCAGGGCCTTGCGCATGCCCTGGTAGCCCTCGTGCCTCCGGTAGGTCTCCAGGGTCCAGGACTCGGGTTCGTCCCAGAACGCGGAGAGGACCGGGGCCAGCAGCTTCTCGGGGTCTCCCCCGACTCCGGGCCGGGTGCCTCCGTACTCGGTGGACAAGGCCATCACTCCCCCTCCTCGGTGACCGGTCCGGACGGGTGCGCCGGGTCGGAGTCCGAAGTCGGCTGTGTGGAATCGCGCGGGGAGACCACCCGCGCGGGCACGTCCTCGCCCTTGGCGAGTCGCAGTCCGATGAGGGAGGCGGGGCCCGCTCCGCCGCTGGCCTCGACCGCGCCGGGGCGCTCGTCGGGGAAGCCGGCGAGGATCCGCGCGGTCTCCTTGTACGTGCACAGGGGCGCGCCGCGGGTCGGCTCCACCCGCAGTCCGGCGCGCAGGTCGTCGACGAGCTGCTTGGCGGACTCGGGCGTCTGGTTGTCGAAGAACTCCCAGTTGACCATCACGACGGGCGCGAAGTCGCAGGCCGCGTTGCACTCGATGTGCTCCAGCGTGACCGTGCCGTCCTCGGTGGTCTCGTTGTTGCCGACCCCGAGGTGCTCCTTCAGCTCCTCGAAGATGGCGTCGCCGCCCATGACCGCGCAGAGGGTGTTGGTGCAGACGCCGACCTGGTAGTCACCGCCCGGCTTGCGCCGGTACATGGTGTAGAAGGTGGCGACCGCGGTGACCTCGGCGGTGGTGAGATCGAGCATCTCGGCGCAGAACCGCATGCCCGTACGGGAGACATGGCCCTCTTCGGACTGCACCAGGTGCAGCAGCGGCAGCAGTGCCGAGCGGGAGCCGGGGTAGCGGGAGATGATCTCGTTGGCGTCCGTCTCCAGCCTGGCGCGTACATCGGACGGGTAGTCGGGGGCGGGGAGCTGGGGCATCCCGAGCCGGACGTCTGTCATCGGTCGACGCCTCCCATCACGGGGTCGATGGACGCCACGGCGACGATGACGTCGGCGACCTGGCCGCCCTCGCACATCGCGGCCATGGACTGAAGGTTGGTGAAGGACGGGTCGCGGAAGTGGACCCGGAAGGGGCGGGTGCCGCCGTCGGAGACGACATGGGCGCCCAGTTCGCCCTTGGGCGACTCGACGGCCGCGTACACCTGGCCCGGCGGGACGCGGAAGCCCTCGGTCACCAGCTTGAAGTGGTGGATCAGGGCCTCCATGGAGGTGCCCATGATCTTCTTGATGTGGTCGAGGGAGTTGCCGAGTCCGTCCGGGCCGAGCGCGAGCTGCGCGGGCCAGGCGATCTTCTTGTCGGCGACCATGACCGGTCCGGGCTCCAGACGGTCGATGCACTGCTCGACGATCCGCAGCGACTGGCGCATCTCCTCCAGGCGGATGAGGAAGCGGCCGTAGGAGTCGCAGGTGTCGGCGGTCGGGACGTCGAAGTCGTACGTCTCGTATCCGCAGTACGGGTCGGTCTTGCGGAGGTCGTGGGCGAGGCCGGCGGAGCGCAGGATCGGGCCGGTGGCGCCGAGGGCCATACAGCCGGTCAGGTCGAGATAGCCGACGTCCTGCATACGGGCCTTGAAGATCGGGTTGCCGGTGGCGAGCTTGTCGTACTCCGGCAGGTTCTTCTTCATGGTCTTCACGAACTCGCGGAGCTGGTCCACGGTGCCGGGCGGCAGATCCTGCGCGAGACCGCCGGGGCGGATGAACGCGTGGTTCATCCGCAGTCCGGTGATCAGCTCGAAGAGATCGAGCACCAGCTCACGGTCGCGGAAGCCGTAGATCATGATCGTGGTCGCGCCCAGCTCCATGCCACCGGTGGCGATGCACACCAGATGGGAGGAGATTCGGTTCAGCTCCATCAGCAGGACGCGGATGACGCTCGCCCGGTCCGGGATCTGGTCCTCGATGCCGAGCAGCTTCTCCACGCCGAGGCAGTACGCCGCCTCGTTGTAGAACGGCGTGAGGTAGTCCATGCGCGTCACGAAGGTGGTGCCCTGCGTCCACGTCCGGAATTCGAGGTTCTTCTCGATGCCGGTGTGGAGATAGCCGATGCCGCAGCGGGCCTCGGTGACGGTCTCGCCGTCGATCTCCAGGATCAGCCGGAGCACGCCGTGGGTGGAAGGGTGCTGCGGCCCCATGTTGACGACGATGCGCTCGTCGTCCGCCTTGGCCGCGGTCTGGACGATCTCGTCCCAGTCGCCACCGGTGACCGTGTAGACCGGGCCTTCGGTGGTTTCGCGGGCGGATGCCGGGGATGTGCTCACGAGTACGACCTCCGCTGGTCCGGAGCCGGGATCTGGGCGCCCTTGTACTCGACGGCGATGCCGCCGAGCGGATAGTCCTTGCGCTGCGGGAAGCCCTGCCAGTCGTCCGGCATCATGATCCGGGTGAGGGCGGGGTGGCCGTCGAAGATCAGGCCGAAGAAGTCGTAGGTCTCACGCTCGTGCCAGTCGTTGGTCGGGTACACCGCGACCAGCGAGGGGACGTGCGGGTCGCTGTCCGGAGCGGCGACTTCGAGCCGGATCAACCGTCCGTGAGTGAGCGAGCGCAGGTGGTAAACGGCGTGCAGCTCACGGCCCTTGTCGTCCAGGTAGTGCACTCCGCTGACGCCCGTGCACAGCTCGAACCGGAGGGCGGGGTCGTCGCGCAGGGTGCGGGCGACGGCGAGCAGATGCTCGCGGGCGATGTGGAAGGTCACCTCGCCGCGGTCGACGACCGTCTTCTCGATCGCGTGCTCCGGGACGATCCCCTGCTCCTCGAGAGCGCCCTCGAGTTCGTCGGCGACCTCGTCGAAGTAGCCGCCGTAGGGGCGGGTGGCCTCGCCCGGCAGACGTACGGAACGGACGAGGCCGCCGTAGCCGGAGGTGTCGCCGCCGTTGTCGGCGCCGAACATCCCGCGCTGGACGCGGATCTCCTCGCCGTGTTCGCCGCGCTGCCCCGGAAGGTTCTGCTCGCTGAGCTCCTTCTCGGGATTCGGCTGATCGCTCACCGGAGCAGCCCCTTCATTTCGATGGTCGGCAGCGCCTTGAGCGCCGCTTCCTCCGCCTCGCGGGCCGCTTCCTCGGCGTTCACGCCGAGCTTGGAGGTCTGGATCTTCTGGTGGAGCTTGAGGATCGCGTCGATCAGCATCTCCGGGCGCGGCGGGCAGCCGGGCAGATAGATGTCGACCGGGACGATGTGGTCGACGCCCTGCACGATGGCGTAGTTGTTGAACATCCCGCCCGACGAGGCGCAGACCCCCATGGAGATGACCCACTTGGGGTTCGGCATCTGGTCGTAGACCTGCCGCAGCACCGGCGCCATCTTCTGGCTGACCCGGCCCGCCACGATCATCAGGTCCGCCTGCCGCGGTGAGCCGCGGAAGACCTCCATGCCGAAGCGTGCGAGGTCGTACCGGCCCGCGCCCGTCGTCATCATCTCGATGGCGCAGCAGGCCAGACCGAACGTGGCCGGGAAGACGGATGCCTTGCGCACCCAGCCCGCGGCCTGCTCGACCGTGGTCAGCAGAAAGCCGCTCGGCAGCTTCTCTTCGATTCCCATATGCCCTCAGCCCCTAGTCCCATTCCAGGCCGCCGCGACGCCATACATAGGCGTAGGCGACGAAGACGGTGAGCACGAAGAGGAGCATCTCCACGAGCCCGAAAAGCCCCAGGGCGTCGAAGGTGACCGCCCAGGGATAGAGGAAGACGATCTCGATGTCGAAGATGATGAAGAGCATCGCCGTCAGGTAGTACTTGATCGGGAAGCGTCCGCCCCCGGTCGGCGTGGGAGTGGGCTCGATGCCGCACTCGTACGCTTCCAGTTTCGCCCGGTTGTACCTTCTGGGGCCGATCAGCGTGGCCATGACCACGGAGAAGATCGCAAACCCTGCCCCGAGGGCGCCGAGTACAAGGATGGGCGCGTATGAATTCACCCTCCTCGCTCCTTCCAGTCGTCGATGACCGTTGGATCGAACCGGGCTTTCCGCTTAGCCGCCTCGAAGATCGCGTTCATGTGAGGCAGTTCACAAGCCCGACGCCACGCATACTATGCCCGGGGGTCTGTGATCTGCGACACGGGGTCGACCTTCGTCTTTGTGATCTCCACCACCCGATGATCGATCAAGGTCCCGGCGGGTGGGTGATCTTCACACGGGAAGCGCGCGAGGGGTCACGGGACGTGACATACGCTCGCGTTCTCGCAGGTCGCGAGGGTGATCCACTATCAAAGGGCGACCCATCGGGGCAAATTGGCGATGGACCGGCTCGGGTGATAGGGGACCTGGCCTCGCACGAGCGGGGGTTGGCGCCGGCGAGGGCGCGACGGGGTGCGCGGGGGTGCGCCGGGGCGACCCATCACATACGGCGGAGGAGGGCGCGAGCGGTCGGCCGGAGTGCGTACAGGAGGGGTGGGCGCGTGCGCGGGTTCACGAATCTTCGGCGGGCGGGCGGTGGCGGCGGCCGGGTCGGGGGACGGCGGGGGCGGGGGACGGCCGGGGCGGGGGACGGCGGGGGCGGGGGACGGCGGGGGCGGTGGCCGAAGCCTCGGGCGCGGGTCCGGGGCGGCCCGGGTCCGGGCGCGGGTCCGAGGCGACCTCCGGGCGGGGCCGGCCGGGGGCCGACGGCGGAAACGATCTCCGGGCGGCCTCTGGGCGACCTCGCGACGATCATTGGGGCGATCTCGGGGCGATCTTGGGGACGGCCGGAGCCGACGGGACGGGTGACTGATCGATCTCTGGACGCACTCCGGGACGGCCCTGGGGGCAGAGCGGCTCGGGGTGCCGAAGCGCCGACGGGCCGATCGCGGGCCGCCCCCGAAAGGCAGGGCGGGGCGGCGATCTCCCGGGCGGCGCTCCGGGGGTGACGGCGAGAGCGGCGCGGAGATGACGCTCGGGCGGCGCGGAGGCGGCACCGCTGCGACGCGGGGATGACGCCGGGGCGACGCGCTCTCCCCGGGCTCGGGAAGACACCCCTCTCCGGACGCGCTCGCGGCCAGCTTGGACGCGTTCGCGACCGGCGCGGTTCCCGGTAATCCCCACGGACCACCTCACCCCTGACCGCAATGTGACCTGTGCCACACCCAACAACCCCCGATTAAGGAGGGCTTGGCCATCGGATGGCGAGGGTGGTAGGCGTCAGGCAATTCGGACCTTTTCCCGAAAGCCCGTGCTCATCACCGCGTTCACCGATGTCCGTATTGCCCGTTACGGCGTCAATAAAGGTTCTTCGGAAGCGGATTGAGATATTCCGGTCGTAACTGTGGCGCAACCCACGTTTCTTGAAGGGAACTATGTACGACTGATAACGGTGTACCCATGCCCCACACCGCTCACATACCCAGCCACCGGAAGCCCCGCCAGCGGAGCGCCTCCACCATGGCGCTCCGGGCCGGAGTTGCCGGTGGCGTCCTCAGCACCATCGCAGTGGCCGGCGCCGCCGGGCCGGCGAGCGCCGACCCCGTGACCGAGACCATTGAGATGCCCGCCCTCAACGTGGCCGCCCTGTCCCAGGCGGTCGCCCAGTCGGCGGCGAACAGCCAGCAGATAGTCCTGGACCGGGAGTTGCAGGTCCAGGAGGACGCCGCCGCCGTGAAGGCGCAGCAGGCGGCCAAGAAGGCCAAGGCCGAGGCGGTCCGCAAGGCGGACGCCGAGAAGGCCGCGGCGAAGAAGGCCGAGGCGAAGCAGCGCGCCGCGGACCAGGAGCGCGCCTCCCGCACCGCGACGCGCACCTCGCTCTCCGCCAAGAGCGACGCCCCTTCCTCCTCGACCCCTTCCTCCTCGACCCCTTCCGGTTCCGTCGGAACCGTCATCTCCTTCCTCAAGGCGCAGGTCGGCGACGCGTATGTCCTGGGCGCGACGGGCCCCAACTCCTGGGACTGCTCCAGCCTGGTCCAGGCCGCGTTCCGCCAGGTCGGCATCGACCTGCCCCGCGTCTCCCAGAACCAGTCGACGGCCGGCCGCCAGGTGGGCACGTCGAACCTCCAGGTCGGCGACATCCTGTACTGGGGCAGCGCCGGCAGCGCGTACCACACCGGTGTCTACATCGGCGGCGGCAAGTACCTGGACGCCGCCAACCCCCGCAAGGGCGTGGTGATCCAGGACCTCTCGGGCTACCCGGCGACCGGGGCCGTACGGGTACTCTGACCCGATTCGCACCAGAAGGGCCGTGATTCCCCCGCTCGGGGAGCCACGGCCCTTGAGGTGTTCTCCGGCGGGCGTCCCGGACCGGGTGCGGGCCGCGGGCTCGATCGTCAGGGCGTCTCGCCGGAGGCGACGCCGATGTGGGCGTAGACGGTGGCGGCGACGCCGATGTGGGCGTGGCCGAGGACTTCCTTGATCGCGACGAGTTCGACTCCCTGTTCAGGAGCAAGGTGGCAGTCGAGTGACGGACGTCGCGGAAGCGGATGCGGCGGAGGCCGGCCTTGCGGAGGAGCGTGGTGGAGGTGCGGGTCGACTCCACGAGCGCGTTGTCGTACACGTCGCCGACCGAGCGGACCGAGCCGACCGAGGCCGCGATCTGGGCCGTGTCGAGGTGTTCGGCCAGCCGAGATGACGCGTGCTCCCGTCACTGAGCCGAGGCCACCGGGTGGCACCCGCGCGCCTCGTCTTGCGCCGGTTCACGCCTCCTGAAGTGAAGCGACACCGTGCGCCTCACTCCTTCAACTGCCGTCGCTCCGGCGCGCCGTCGTACGGTCGAAGAACCGAGGGCATATTCCACCAGCGGTTCTCACCGTTGAGAGGGACACGCATGACGACCCACGCAACCGAAGTCGACCTCGAAGAAATCCTCGACCAGGCACTGCGGGCGACGGACACCGGCGCGCGTTGGACGGCCGACGCGGACGAGATGTGGTGCCGCCTCACACCCCGCTCCGCGACACGGCGCAAGCAGGGCTGGAAGCTCCACGTGTCGGCGACGGCCGCCTCCGCGCCGCAGGTCCTCGCGAGGGCCCTGGACGTGCTGCTGCCGGAGGAGTCGGCATTCAAGTTCGCCCGCTCGCTCGAGCAGGTGACCGCACTCAACTCCCGTGCCACGCCACGGGGCAGCTCGGGCAAGTTCATCACCGTATACCCGTCCTCCGACGCCGACGCGGCCCGGATCGCACAGGAGCTGCACGGGGCCACGGCGGGGCTGGCCGGCCCCCGGATTCTGTCCGACCGGCCGTACGCCGCACACAGCCTGGTGCACTACCGCTACGGTGCCTTCGTCGGCCGGCGACGGCTGTCGGACGAGGGACTGCTCGTGTGGTTCATCGAGGACCCCGACGGCAACCCCGTGGAGGACAGACGCACCGGGCAGTACGACCCGCCCTCCTGGGCGGTCAGCCCCTTCCCCGATTCGGTGCCGGTCGCACCGCGTACCAAGGAGGCGGCCGGCGGCCCGGTGGTGCTCGGAGGCCGCTTCTCGGTACGGGAGGCGATCCGGCACACGAACAAGGGCGGCGTCTACCGGGGCACGGACGTCACCACGGGCGCACCCGTGGTGATCAAGGAGGCCAGGCCGTACGTCGAGGCCGACGCGTCCGGCTGCGACGTCCGCGACTGGCTGCGCGCCGAGGCCCGGACGCTCGACGAGCTCAAGGGCACGGGCCTGGCGCCGGAGCGCCTCGCGACGTTCGAGATCGGCGGGCACCTGTTCCTGGCCCAGGAGGAGGTGCCGGGCGTGCCCTTGCGCACCTGGGTCGCCGAGCGCTTCCGCGACACCGGAGGCGAGCGGTACCGCGCCGACGCGCTCGCCCAGGTCGGACGTCTCGTGGACCTGGTCGCGGCGGCCCACGCCCGCGGCTGCGTGCTGCGGGACTTCACGCCCGGCAACGTCATGGTCCGCCCGGACGGCGAACTGCGCCTCATCGACCTGGAACTCGCCGTCCTGGAGGACGACGTCGCGCTGCCGACCCGTGTGGGGACCCCCGGCTTCAGCGCCCCCGAGCGCCTGGTGGACGCGCCCGTCTCCCCGACGGCCGACTACTACAGCCTCGGCGCCACCGTGTGCTTCGTCCTGGCCGGGAAGGTACCGAACCTGCTGTCCGAGGAGCCCGCCACCAGGGCCGCGGAACAGAGGCTCGCCGAGTGGCTGACCGCCTGTACCGATTCGCTCCGGCTGCCGGACGGTCTGCCGGAGATGATCCTCGGGCTGATGAAGGACGACCCCGCCGAGCGCTGGGACCCTGCCAGGGCACGAGAGGCCCTGCGCACGACGGACACGGCGCGGGCGGACACCGCGCGGGCGGGGCGCCCCGCCGTCCGGCTGGCCCGGGACGACGGGCCGCGGGACGCGACGCACCTCACGGTGGCCGGGATCGTGGACCACCTCGTCGATTCGATGACCCCGGCGGACGACCGGCGGCTGTGGCCCGTCTCCACCATGGCGGGGGAGACCGACCCCTGCACGGTGCAGCAGGGCGCGGCCGGTGTCCTGGCCGTCCTGACACGGTATTTCGCACTCAGCGGCGACCCGCGTCTGCCGGCGCTGCTCTCCACCGCGGGCCACTGGATCGCGGCCCGTACCGACACCCGCTCCGTACGTCCCGGCCTGCATTTCGGCGGCCGCGGAACCGCCTGGGCGCTGTACGACGCCGGACGGGCCGTCGACGACCGTACGCTGATGGACCACGCGGTGGCCGTGGCTCTGGCCCCGCAGGAGCAGACGCCCCATCACGACATCACCCACGGCTCCGCGGGCAGCGGACTCGCCGCCGCCCACCTGTGGCACCGCACCGGCGACCCGCGCTTCGCCGAGCTGGTCGTCGACGCGGCCGACCGGCTGGCCGCCGCCGCGCAGCACGAGCCCTCCGGCGTGAGCTGGCCGGTTCCCGCGGAAGCCGTCTCCCAGGAGGCCGGCAAACGCTATCTGGGCTTCGCACACGGAACATCCGGCATCGGCTGCTTCCTTCTCGCCGCCGCGGCCGTCTCGGACCGCCGCGAGCACAGGGAACTGGCCGTAGCGGCGGGCGAGACGCTGGTGGCCGACGCCGTGATGGTCGGCAGGGCCGCTCAGTGGCCGGCCCAGGCCGCCGACGTACCCACGGCCCCGCACTGGTGCCACGGTTCGGCGGGCATCGGTTCCTTCCTCACCCGGCTGTGGCGGGCCACCGGCGACGAGCGGTTCGGCGACCTCGCCCGCGGCGCCGCGCACGCCGTCGTGGAGCGCGCCTCTCGCACCGCGCTCACCCAGTGCCACGGGCTCGCGGGGAACGGTGACTTCCTCCTCGACCTGGCCGAGGCCACCGGGGAAACCGCCCACCGCGCGATGGCCGAGGACCTCGCCCGCCTCATCGTCTCCGAACGGGCCCACCGCGAGAGCCACGTCGTCTTCCCCAACGAGTACGGGGACGTCTCGACGAGCTGGAGCGACGGATCCGCGGGAATCCTGGCGTTCCTCCTGCGTGTCCGCCACACCGACCCCCGGCACTGGATGGTCCAGCAGCCGGGTTAGGCGTTTCTGATGGATCAGACCGGGTCAGTGAGCAGGGTCTGGTGCCGTGCATCCCAAGGCGGAGGAGGGAGTCCACGCGGTGAGGCTACCTCCGGGCCGTCAGGCCCAGAAATGGGCATCTCCCAGGCCGCCAGGCCCAGGGTGGGGGCACCTCCCAGGCCGCCAGGCCCAGGGTGGGGGCACCTCCCAGGCCGCCAGGCCCAGGGTGGGGGCACCTCCCGGGCCGCCAGGCCCAGGGTGGGGGCACCTCCCGGGCCGCCAGGCCCAGGGGGCGGTACCAGGGCACGCGAGCCCGGCAAGATCCACCAGAAGCGCCATAGCGGCAGGGAACCTGTCGCCCCTCACAAGTGAAGGAGAATGTCATGGAGAACCAGAACCTCGAACTGCTGGCCCAGCTGCACGCCCTTCCGGAGACCGACCCGGTCGGCGTCGACGGGGCACCGTTCGGCGGGACGTGTGAGTGCATCGGCCTGCTGACCCTCCTCAACACCGTCTGTATCGGCATCAGCTGCGCCTGATCGGACGACTCCTCCGGCCGGTGGCCGCCCCGGGGCGGCCCGGATCACCGCCGACCGGCTGCGGGAGGCCGCCCACGCCGTCACGGCGGTGGCCAGCCCCACCGGTCGGGAGGCCCCGCTCGCACATCTGC